>NZ_DBNHWK010000060.1:0-17390 GCF_057140465.1 Gaiella sp. | reverse complement strand
GAGCGCGGCGGCCGCGATACCGCCGAGCACCAGCGCGTTGCCGAGCGGGCGCCGCCGGAGCGTCGCGACGGCGACACCGGCCGCCGCGAGCGTCCCGGCCGTGTTCGCGACGAGGGCGATCACCCGGACGGGGACGAGGGCGAGGTGATCCTGCGCATCCGGGACTGCCGCCCCCGAGACGGGGGTCGTCAACGGCTCCGCGAGCACGACCCCCGTCGCGAGGCCGGCGTACACGAGCGCGAGGGGCGCGATCCAGGCAGCGCCGACCCGGAGCAGCGAGCCTGCACCGAGCAGGGCCGCCGCGAGCAGGCCACCGAAGAGGTAGTAGACGCGGAACGAGTGGTCGTCCCACCCCGCGGCGGTGCCCCACGCGACGGCTGCCGCGGCCACCGAGAACGCGCCGAGCGCCGCCGCCCAGGCGAGGAGGCCCGGCTGCGGGCGCGCTCGGCGACGCTGCACCAGCTCGGCGGCGAGCCTGGCGGCGACGAGCGCCGCCGCAAAGGCGAGCAGGGCGTCCACGGCGCGAGAGCCTAGAGGCTGAGTGCCCGGGACGGTGCGGCTCGTCGTCTCGGGCGTCCGCCGCCCCGGGGGGATGCAGTGCCCGGGCCCGCCCTCGGCGAGGGGCGCCCGTCCCGGTACGCTTCTGCGATCACGCTCCCGAGAAGACTGTCGACCGTGCGCGCCCCCGTCTTCCTGCTCGCGTCCTGCTCCGTCGTCCTCGTCGCCGTCGCGGCCGCCGCCGGCGCTCCCGCCCCGCGCGATCATGCCGTGCAGTCGTGGAACATCCTTCCGCCCGGCCAGGCGGGAGGCGTCGCGTTCACGAGGAACTCGAGCGACCAGGCGAGGCTCTACGACGCGCTGACCCCGCTCCAGGATCGTGTCACGAACGGCACGATCTCGCGTCTCTTCAAGAGGCAGACGCTCGGGATCGGGCGCGAGAAGGTCGTCCGCGTCGAGCGGCCGCGCGCCGGCGTCGTCGTGCGTCGCGACCGGTTCGGGGTTCCGCACGTCGACGGGCGGCGCGACGTCGACGTCGCCTTCGGTGCCGGGTGGGTGACCGCCGAGGATCGTCAGCTGATCATGGAGCTGCTCCGCGGCCCGGGGCGAGTCGCTGCCCTCGACGTGCCCGGACTCGACGCGTTCTCGCTCGCGCTCTCGGGCAAGGCGTTCGTCCCGAGCCCGGAAGCGGAGGCGCGCCTCGCCGCACAGTTCCGGCTGCTCGAGCGGCAGGGAGCCGCCGGAAGGCGGATCGTGCGTCTGATCGACGCCTACGTGGCGGGCATCAACGCCTACTACCGCGCGGCGAAGCTGCCGATCGCACGCTGGACGCGCACGGACGTGGTCGGCGTCGCCGGTCTCATCGGGGCGGTGTTCGGATCGGGCGGAGGCGACGAGCTCCGTCGCACGAACTTCCTCGCCCTCCTCCAGCGGCGCCTCGGAGCCGACAACGGCCGCCGGGTCTGGGAGGACCTGCGGCTGCGCGACGACCCGGAGGCCCGTGTCGCCGTCCCCGGGGACTTCCCCTACGGCGTGCGTCCGACGAGCGAGCTGGGCAACGTCGTCGTCGACCCCGGGAGCTTCGTGCCCGCCGGCGAGCCGTCCGTACCGCCGTCCTCGCTCGCACCGCGGCGGCTGGGCATGTCGAACGCGCTCCTCGTCGGCAGGAGTCGCTCGGCCACCGGTCGCCCGCTGATGGTCGCCGGGCCGCAGGTGGGCTACTTCTACCCGGGCATCCTCCTGGAGCTCGACCTCCACGGTGGTGGGTTCGACGCGCGGGGTGTCGCCTTCCCGGGAATCTCGTTCGCGGTCCTGATCGGCCGGGGGCTCGACTACGCATGGACGGCGACCTCGGCCGGCTCCGACCTCGTCGACCAGTACGCGGAGACGCTCTGCGACGGCAGCGACGTCAAGTACGTGTACGCCGGCGAGTGCCGGGAGATGACGCGGTTCGAGGCGGGTGTGCTGAAGGGCGGCCCGGGCGCCCCGGACACGCCCGTCGTGTATCACGAGACGGTGCACGGGCCCGTGCTCGGCTACGCCACCGTCGAGGGAAGGAGAGTGGCGATCACCTCGCGGCGCTCGACGCGGGGACGGGAGCTGCTCGCCGCGCCCTTCTTCGTCGACCTCTCCACGAACGCCGTGCGCTCGGCCGCCGACTTCAAGCGGCTCGCCTCCCGCTTCGAGCTCGCCTTCAACTGGCACTACGTGGACAACAGGAGCATCGCCGCGGTCACCACGGGAAGGCTCCCGCTCCGGCCGTCGACCGTCGACCCCGGCCTCCTCGCGAAGGGAACCGGCCAGTACGAGTGGGTGGGGTTCGCGCCGCCGAGTGCGCACCCGCAGGCGGTGAACCCGCGCACCGGCCTCATCCTCAACTGGAACAACAAGCCGGCGCGGTCGTTTGCCGCGTCGGACTCCGAGTGGTCGTACGGCAGCGTGCAACGCGTCGACCTCCTCTGGAGCACCGTCCTCCAGCGGCGTAGGCACACGCTCGCGACGCTCACGGGAGCGATGAACGCGGCGGCGACGACCGACCTCAGGGTCGCCCGGGTGTGGCCGGTGATCCGAGAGGTGCTGCAGCGAAGAGCCCCACCGAGCACGCGGGCCGCGACGGCTGCGGGGCTCGTCGACGAGTGGCGCGCGCTCGGCGGAAGCAGGCTCGATGCCGACGGCGACGGCTTCGTCGACGCGGGTGGGGCGGCGGTGCTCGACGCCGCGTGGAACCGCCTTGCCGACGCCGCGCTCTCCCCGGTGCTGGGACCGCTCGTCGACGAGCTCGCAGGGATCGTCCCGCGCGACGAGCCCGCCGCCGGCTCCAACGGCTCCGCCTTCCTCTCCGGCTGGTACTCCTACCTCGACAAGGACCTCCGGGCGCTGCTCGGGCGCGAGGTGTCGGCCGGGTTCGAGACGCGCTTCTGCGGCAACGGGAACGTCGCCCGGTGCGCGGCGTCGCTGTGGGCGGCGATCGACGCAGCAGCGTCGGAGCTCGCGTCCGCCCAGGGGGACGATCCGACGACGTGGCGGGCGAGCGCGAACGCCGAGCGCATCCGCCTCCTACCGGGCATCAACCCGCTCACGATGCGGTGGACGAACCGCCCGACGTTCCAGCAGCTGATCTCGTTCGCAACCCGCCGTCCGTAGCGCCGCGTCGTCGCCGCATGCCTCCGGGCGGGACCGCCGGACGCCGCAGGTACGCTGGCGCCATGTCGCGCAAGCGGTACCTCCTGACGCCGGGACCGACGCCGGTTCCCCCCGAGGTGCTCGCGGCGATGGCGGAGCCGGTGATCCACCACCGCTCACCCGATTTCAAGCGTGTCTTCGCCGAGACGAGGGCGAGGCTCCGCGAGGTCTTCAGGACGCGCAACGAGGTCCTCGTGTTCACCGCGTCCGGGACCGGCGCGTTCGAGTCCGCGATCGTCAACCTCCTGTCGCCGCAAGAGCGGGTGCTCGCGGTGTCCTGCGGCGAGTTCGGCGAGCGCTGGCGCTCGATGGCGACGGCGCTCGGCTGCGACGTCGTGCCCCTCGCCTACGCCTGGGGGGAGGCGCCGCTGCCCGGCGACGTCGAGCGCGCGCTCGCGGAGAGCGGCGCGTCCGTCGTCTTCCTCGTCCACTCGGAGACGTCGACCGGGGTCGTGTGCGACCTCGAGCCGCTGCTCGAGGTCTGCGGCACGGCCGGTGCGGTTTCGATCGTCGACGCCGTCTCCAGTCTCGGGGCAGTCCCGCTCGAGACAGACGCGTGGGGGGCGGACGTCGTCGTCACGGGCTCACAGAAGGCGCTGATGACGCCGCCCGGTCTGTCGTTCGTCTCCGTCTCCGACCGTGCGTGGGAGCGCGTCGGGCGGGCGACGCTGCCCCGCTTCTACTGGGACTGGGCGCGGGCCCGGGCCAAGCAGGAAGCCGACAACACCCCCTTCACCCCGGCGACGTCGACGCTGGTCGCGCTCAACGTCGCCCTCGGCCAGCTGCTCGACGAGGGGCTCGAGCACGCGTTCGCGCGACACGTCGCGCTCGGGCGCGCCTGCCGCGCCGGCATCAAGGCGATGGGGCTCGACCTCTACTCGCCGGACGACGACTCGGCCGCCGTCCTCACGGGGGCCCTGACGCCGGACGGCGTCGACGCGGTGGAGCTGCGGCTCGCCCTTCGCGACCGACACGGGATCACGATCGCCGGCGGTCACGGCGACCTCGTCGGCAGGCTCTTCCGGATCGGCCACATCGGCTACGTCGACATCTACGACATCGTCACGGCGCTCGCGGCGATCGAGGCACAACTCGCCGAGCTCGGGACCGGGCTCGAGCGGGGCGCCGCGGTCGCGGCGGCCACCGATGCCTTCGACGCCGCCGTCCGGGCCTGACCGTGCGCGTCCTCGTCCGGGAGCAGATCGCCGAGGCCGGGGTCGCGCTGCTCCGCGAGCGGTTCGACGTCGACGTCGACACCACGACCCCGCTCGAGGAGATCATCGACCGGTACGAGGCGATCATCGTCCGCTCGGCGACACGGCTCACGGCCGACCTGATCGACCGGGCCGCGCGCCTGAAGGTGATCGGGCGCGCCGGCGTGGGGATGGACAACGTCGACCTCGCCGCCGCCACACGCAGGGGGATCGTCGTCGCGAACGCGCCCGAGTCCACGGTCGTCTCCGCGGCCGAGCACACGATCGGCCTCGTCGCTGCGCTCGCCCGGAACATCCCGCAGGCCCACGCGTCGCTCAAGCAGCACCGCTGGGAGCGGTCGCGCTGGAGCGGGTTCGAGCTCGACGGCAAGACGCTCGCGATCATCGGGTTCGGGCGGATCGGGCAGCAGGTGGGGAGGCGCGCGCTCGGCCTCGGGATGCGCGTCGTCGCCTTCGACCCGTTCGTGGGGGACGAGCGGTTCCGCGACAGCGGCGTCGAACGCGTGGAGACCCTCGAGGACGCGCTCGCCGTCGGCGACATCGTCACCCTGCACTCGCCGCTCACGGACGAGACCCGCGGTCTGATCGGCCGCGAGGCGATCGCGTCGATGAAGGACGGGGCCCGGCTCGTGAACGTCGCCCGCGGCCCGCTCGTCGACGAGCAGGCGCTCGTCGAGGCGATCGAGAGCGGCAAGCTCGCGGGTGCGGCCCTCGACGTGTTTCCGGCCGAGCCGTACGACGGCCCGCTGCTCGAGCTCGACGGCGTGGTCGTGACGCCGCACCTCGCAGCGTCGACGGAGGAGGCGCAGGACCGGGCCGGGCTGATCATCGCGGAGCAGGTGTGCGCCGCACTCGAAGGTGGCGTCGTCTCGACCGCCGTCAACATCCCCGTTGTCGACCAGGCGGATCTCGAGGTGCTCGGCCCGTTCATCCCGCTCGCGCGCATGCTCGCCCGCGTCGGCGTCGAGCTCGCGGAGGGCTGGCCTACCCACATCGCCGTCGCAGCACACGGCCCGCTCTCGGAGTACGACACCCGCCTGCTCACGGTGGCCGCGCTCAACGGTGCGTTCGAGGGGCGTGTCGAACAGGTCGTGAACGTGGTCAATGCGCCCGTGCTCGCAGCCGAGCGCGGGATCGAGGTCGTCGAGGAGCGCTTCCGGGCCTCGCGCGACTACACGAACACCGTCGAGGTCCGCGTCGTCGGCGAGCGCGGCGAGGTCGACGTGTCGGGGACGACGATCGGCCCCGAGGGCCGGCTCTTCCTGGCGAGCGCGCTCGGCTTCGGGATCGACATCGAGCTGGGCGAGCACATGATCTTCATCGTCTACGACGACAGGCCCGGCGTGATCGGGCTCGTCGGCGGCCTGTGCGGGGAGGACGGCGTGAACATCGCGAACATGGCGGTGTCGCGGTCGAAGGCGCACGGCAAGGCGCTGATGGTGTTCTCCGTCGACACGCCCGCGACGCCGGAGCTGGAGGCACATCTCGGTGGCGCCGGCTTCGACGACGTGCGCTTCATCGACCTGTGACCGGCAGCCCCGGTCGCGGCGGCGCGTGGGTCGTCGCACAGTTCGCGCTGATGGCCGTGCTCGTCGTCGTGCTCGTGGTCGGGCCGCGGTGGCCGGGGGCGGCGCGCACGGGGCTCGCCGTCGCGGGCGTCGCGCTCGCCGTCGCCGGGGCCGCGGTCGCCGGCTGGGCGGGCCGCGTGCTCGGTCGAGCGCTCACGCCCTTCCCGCGTCCCGTGCCGGGCGGCTCGCTCGTCGAAGCGGGCCCGTTCCGGCTCGTCCGCCACCCGATCTACACGGGAGGAGCGCTGTTCTTCGCAGGCCTGTCGCTCGTCGCGGGCCCTGCGGCGCTGGGGATCACGGGCCTGCTGGTCGTGCTGTGGGCGTTCAAGGCCCGCCTCGAGGAGCGGCACCTCGTCTCCCGGTACGCCGGCTATGCGCGCTACGCGGAGCGCGTCCGCTACCGCTTCGTGCCGGGGGTGTACTGATCGTGACCGCAGGCGCCTGGCCGCCGCCGGTCGAGCGCGTGGCCGTGTACCTCCGCTCCGCCGGGGCCGAGGCACGGATCGAGGAGTTCCGGGTCGGGACGCCGACGGCGCAGGCTGCGGCGGACGCGATCGGCTGCGCGCTCGGCCAGATCGTGAAGTCTCTCGTCGTCGTCTGCGACGGCGTGCCGGCCGTCGTGCTCGTGCCGGGGGATCGTCGCGGCGACCTCGTCAAGGCGGCCCGCGCGCTCGGTGGGCGACACGCGCGGGTGGCGAGAGCGGACGAGGTCGAACCGGCCACCGGCTTCGCCCCCGGCGCCGTCGCGCCGTTCCCGCTCCCGCATCGCGTCCTCTGCGAGCGGTCCCTGCTGCGCAACGCGTTCGTCTGGTGCGGAGCAGGCTCCGATCGGCACATGGTGGGGCTCGCCCCGGTCGAGCTGCTGCGGCTGTCGCGAGCCGAGCTCGCGGATCTCGCGCGCGAGTAGTCTTTCGGCAATCGAACGCGACCGGAGGGAGCACGACGCATGGAGGCCACCGACAAGATCTGGATGAACGGCGAGCTCGTCGACTGGGACGACGCCAAGATCCACGTCGGCGTGCACGGGCTCCACTACGGCAGCGGCGTGTTCGAGGGGATCCGCTGCTACGAGACGCCGGAGGGGCCGGCCGTGTTCCGGCTCGCCGAGCACCTGCAGCGGCTGCACGACTCCGCGCGACTCCTCTACATGGACATCCCGCACTCGGTCGACGAGATGCGCCGGGCGACGCACGAGCTGATCCGGGCGAACGGCCTCCCCGCCTGCTACCTGCGCCCGATCGCGTTCTTCGGGTACGGCTCGCTCGGCGTGCACACGCGCGGCAACCCGGTCGAGACGGTGATCATGAGCTGGCCATGGGGCGCGTACCTGGGCGAGGAAGGCCTGAAGAAGGGCATCACCGCGAAGGTCTCCTCGTGGAAGCGGGTCGGTCCGAACGTGATCCCGCACGTCGCCAAGGCCACGGGCATCTACCTGAACTCGATGCTCGCGACGACCGAGGCGCAGCGTGCCGGCTACGACGAGGCGATCATGCTCACCGACGCGGGCACCGTCGCGGACGGCCCGGGCGAGAACATCTTCGTCGTGAAGAGCGGTCGCATCATGACGCCCCCGCTCTCGACCTCGATCCTCCCCGGCATCACGCGCGACTCGGTGATGCAGATCGCGCACGACCTCGGGTACGTCGTCGAGGAGGTCGATCTCATCCGCACCGACCTGACCCTCGCCGACGAGGTCTTCATGACGGGAACCGCCGCAGAGGTGACACCGGTGCGTGCCGTCGACGACGTGGAGATCGGCGTCGGGCCGGTCACGCTGGAGCTCCAGGAGCACTACCTCGACACGGTCAACGGACGCTCCGACCGGTGGAGCCACTGGCTGGACGTCGTCGAGGTCGCGCAGCCGAGCGCGTGACGGCCGACTAGCGGCCCGCGGCCGCCAGCATCACGGAGACGATCCGCTCCTGGTCGGCGGGGGTGAGGGCCGACCCGCTCGGCAGGCAGAGGCCGTCGCGGAACAGCGCCGCAGACCGGTCGCCGCCGACCACGTCCCTCCCCGCGAACACCGGTTGCAGGTGCATCGGCTTCCAGACGGGACGGGCCTCGATGTCCTCGGCCTCGAGGGCGAGGCGAACCGCCTCGCGGTCGGCCCCGAACGCGCCCGGGTCGACGGTGATGCACGTCAACCAGTGGTTGCCCACGCCGTAGGCGGCGTCCGGCATGAAGGTGATCCCCGGCTCGTCCGCGAGCAGCGACCGGTAGCGCGCGTTGATCGCCCGGCGGGCCTCGACCCGCGCGGGGAGCACCTCGAGCTGCGCGCGACCGAGCGCCGCGAGCACGTTGGAGAGCCGGTAGTTGAAGCCGATCTCCTCGTGCTCGTAGTGCGGGGCCGGCTCTCGCGCCTGCGTCGAGAGCTTCCGCGCGTGGGTGATCCAGTCCTCGCGGGCGGACGCGAGCGCGCCGCCGCCGCTCGTCGTCACGATCTTGTTGCCGTTGAACGAGAAGGCGGCGATGTCGCCCTGGCTCCCGGCCGGGGCGCCGCGGTAGTCGGCGCCGAGCGACTCGGCCGCGTCCTGGACGAGGACGACGTCGTGGCGGGCGCACACCGCGCGCAGCGCGTCGTAGTCGCAGCACTGCCCGTAGAGGTCGACGGCGACGACGGCGCGGACCCGCGCCCCGGCCGCCCGGCGCGCCGTGAGAGCCTCGTCGAGGAGGCCCGGGTCGATCGTCCACGTCTCGTCGCAGTCGACGAAGACCGGAGAGGCGCCCGTGTAGACGATCGCGTTGGCGCTCGCGGCGAAGGTGAGATCCGAGCAGGCGACCTCGTCGCCGGGCCCGATCCCGAGCACGGTCAGCGCGAGGTGGAGGGCGGCCGTGCCGCTCGAGAGGGCGAGCACGTGCCCGGTGCCGGTGGCCAGCGCCAGCTCCCGCTCGAACGCGTCGACGTGCGGCCCGAGCGGGGCGAGCCAGTTCGAGGCGATCGCGTCGGCGACGAGGTCGAGCTCGCGGCCGGAGGCGTGCGGCGGGGAGAGGTAGATGCGGGTCAACGAGCGCGAGCCTAGACGACGGGCCGGTCTCCGGAGCGGGACGCGCCCGCATCGTCCGCCTCCGGGCCCCGGCCCTCGGCGAGGACGTCGTCGGGCAGGTTGTAGCGTCGGAACGACAGCCAGGCGAGCAGGACGAGCACTCCGGCGACCGGCCCGACGAGGCGGATCCCGGTCTGATCCTGGTTCGTGCTCCCGAGGAGCAGGAGCAGCGACAGGAGGAGCGGGGTGAACGCCGACGTCGTCTTCTCGACGAAGTTCTGGGCGCCGAAGTAGGTCGCCTCGCGGCGCATCCCGGTGCGGAGGCTGTCGTCGTCGACGATGTCGGCGGTCAATGGTGCGGGGAAGAGGTAGTTGCCGGAGATCGGCAAGCCCACGAGGAGCATCACGAAGAGGATCTGGAGCCACCCCGGCACGACCGGGAACACGCCGGCGACGGCGATCAGCGGGAAGAGGATCGCGGCCGCAAGCATCGAGACGCGGTACGCGTGGCGCTTGGAGGTACGGTGGCCGTATCGCTTCGCGATCGGGATCATCGCCGCGGCCGAGACGAACGCGGCCCCTGTGAGCAGCGACACCCACCGGCCGACCGGGAGCCCCGGCTGGCCGTCGCCGGCGAACTTCTCCGACAGCGCGCCCGGGATCTCCTGGAAGAGATCCGGCACCTCGACGACGCCGAGGATCGCGCGCGCGTAGAAGGGGAGCAGCCCCGTGAGCATCTGGAACGCGAGCTGGAAGAGGGCGAACGTCGGCAGGAACGCGAGGAACGAGGGGTTCCGGAACGTCGTGCGCAGGGCGTCCCCGAGTGAGATGTCGGCCGGCGGCACGGTGCGACTCGCGTGATTCCAGATGCCCGCGACCCCGGCGTACCGCAGCGTGAGCGCGACCACGGCGAACACGGCGGCCATCGCCGCGAAGCCGAACTCGTCCTTGAGAATGCCGCTCGCGATCAGTCCGAAGCCGGCTCCGGCCGCTCCGAAGTACACCTTCATCCCGGTGATCGAGACGCGGTCGTCGCTCGTCTTCGCGATCTCGGGGAGGAGCGCTTCGTACGGGCCGCCGGAGATCGTCGACGACACGAAGTAGAGCTCGAGCATGATGAAGAGGTAGGCGCCCGCGGCAGCGGCGCTCGACGTCGGCGGCGTGAACAGGAGCACCGAGAACAGGGCGAGGAACGGCGTCGCGGCGAGGATGAAGGGGAGCCTGCGTCCGAGGCGCGAGCGTGTCCGGTCGCTCCAGTACCCGACGAGCCCGTCGTCGACCGTCTCGATCAGGCGGGCGACCGTGATGATCGCGCCGACGGCGACGGGGGAGAGCACATCCGTCGCCTCGGAGTAGAAGAAGAGGAGCCAGAGCCCGCGGCTCTGCGTGAGCGCCTCGCCTCCGAAGCTCGAGCACGCGTACAGCGCCTTCGCGCGACGGGGGAGGACGCGAGCCGAGCCGTTCCCGACGGGCAGCTCGCGCGAGGAGTGCGACGCGTTGCCCACGTGTCGAACGTATCCTCGGCCCTGCCGGCCGTCATCCGCGATCGCACGGATTCGGTTGCGGCTACCAGCCGACGGTTCCCGGGCCGCCCTTGAAGGGCCCGAGGACGTCCGAGGTGATCCAGCCGCCGTAGAACCGCCCGGGCTGCGGCGTCGCCCGTTCGTCGTCGACCCAGCACTCGTCCATCAGTGCCGGGTAGAAGGCGACGGCGTCGCGGATCGCCTCGAACCCATGGGCCGGCGACGGATAGGTCCACGCGCCTCGCCGGACGCGCCGACCTGCGGCGATCACGTCGAGGTAGGTCGCACGTCCCTTCCACTCGCAGAACGACTCGGGGCCGGCCGCCCGCTCGAGGGCGCCGGCCGCGACGTCCTCGCGCGGCACGTAGTAGACGGGCGGATGGCTCGTCTCGAGGACGCGGTGCGCGCGGGTCGTGTCGGCGATCGTCTGCCCGGCGAGCACGACGCGGATCCGGCGCTCGGCCGGCTCGACGCGCGGCGGCCGCGGGTAGTCCCACACCGACTCGGCCATGCCTCCATCGTGCCTGTCGACCGCTGCCGACGGCAGGGCACACGGCATACTCCGGGTGTGAGCACGACCGGCATGGTCTTCCTCGGCTTCGGGAAGTACGCGCGCGCGGATCGGATCTACGCGCTCGAGCCGATCATGGGCGAGGAGCGCGGCAACGGTCGACGGACGCTCGTCTGGGTGGAGGGCATCCCCGACCCGATCGTCGCCTCGCGGACGCAGGAGACGATCCTCGAGGAGATGGCGGAGGCCGCCGTCGTCCCGAGGGCGTCACGGCCGAGGCGTCCTGCGCTCCGCCACCCGCAGCTGTTCGGCGACGAGCCCGCGCACGACACGGTGTGACTCTCGGCGACGTCGTCGCGCGTTCGTCGCTCGACGCGGCGCCGCTGCTCCTCGGGTGGACGCTCCTCGTCGACGGTGTCGGAGGTCGGATCGTCGAGGTCGAGGCGTACACGGAGGGGGATCCGGCGAGCCATGCGTACGGCGGCCCGACGGCACGCAACGCCGCGATGTTCGGGCCACCGGGGCGTCTGTACGTCTACCGCTCCTACGGGATCCACTGGTGCGCGAACGTGGTCTGCGGCGCGGAGGGCGTCGGCGACGCCGTCCTCCTGCGCTCGCTCGAGCCGACGCACGGCCTCGGGACGATGGCGTCCCGTCGCGGCCTGGAGGAGCCGACACTGCTGTGCTCCGGCCCCGGCCGGCTCGCGGAGGCGCTCGGCATCACGGGCGCGGACGACGGTGCGGCGCTCGACCGGCCGCCGTTCGCGCTCGTCCCGCCGGCCGCGCCCCTCGCGTTCGACGCGACGCCGAGGATCGGCATCAGCCGTGCCGCCGACGCACCGTGGCGGTTCGTCGTCAGGGGCTCCCCGTGGCTGTCCCGCGGCCGACGACGAGCGTGACCTTCAGACGCGGGCCCGCAGCGACACCTGCGTTCGGGATCTGGCGGACGACCGTTCCCGCCAGGCCGGCCGCGTACGTGACCTTCGGCGAGATCCGGACGCGGCGAAGCTGCCGACGGGCGTCGAGCAGTGACGACCCGACGAGGTTCGGGAGGAGCCCGTAGCGAGGATCGGGGCGCGTCACCCACACCCGCACGTCGGAGCCCGACGACAGGAACGCCCCTGCCTTCGGCTGCTGCCGGACGACGAGGCCGGTCCGTCTCCCGACCGGTGCCGGGATCCCGATCACCTCGGTGCGGAGCGGCTTCTGGGCGAGGCGCTCGCGCGCCTCGCCCACGGTCATCCCGGTGAGCGGAGGCACCGTCACCTCGTCCGCGTAGCAGGTCGCCTGCTGCTCCGGAAGGTGGTCGGAGAAGAAGGCGACGACGCGCGTGTTCGGGCAGTAGCCGTTGTCGAGCTTCCATCCGCCCCGGTCGACGATGCGGGCGCTCCGCGCGCCGAGGTACGGCGGCGAGGTGAACTGCTCGGGCTGCTCGTCGTCCACCCGGAGCGCGCCCGCCATGAACCGCTTCCAGACCTCGGCCGGCAGCGTGCCGCCGGTGACCGGTCGGCCACGGAACTCGGTCCGCATCGGGCGGAGCTCGTTCGGGTAGCCGACCCAGACGGCGGTCACGAGCTGCGGCGTGTAGCCCACGAACCACGCGTCGCCGTAGTTGTCCGTCGTGCCCGTCTTGCCCGCCGCGGGGCGGTCGCCGAGCGCCGCTCGCGTCCCCGTCCCCGACCGGACGACGTCCTCGAGGATCGAAGTCAGGAGCTCGGCTTGCCCCTCGTCGAGCACGCGCACGGGCTCCGGGAGGTTCGGCCGGAGCTTCCCCGACGTGCGCGTGGAGACGGACTCGACCACGCGCGGCTTGTCACCGGTGAGCGAGCCGTCCAGGCGGACGCCGCTGTTGGCGATCGTCGCGTACGCCCGCGCCATGTCGAGGGGGTTGACCGCGACCGCGCCGAGGCCGAGCGAGAAGTACGCCGGCAGGTCGGACTCGATTCCGAGCCGGTGTGCGGTGTCGACGATCGCCCTCGGCCCGACGAGCTTCGTCAGCTGCGCGTAGACGGAGTTGTCGGAGGACACCATCGCGCGGGCGAGGTCGACACGCCCGAGGTAGCTGTCCTCGTAGTTCGTCACCCGCCACACGCGGTCGCCGGCGTCGATCGCGACCGGCTTCGACTCGAACGTCGTGGCGGGCGAGACTCCGCGGCGGAACGCGCTCGCGAGCACGATCGGCTTGAACGAGGAGCCGGGCTGCCGCTCCGCCTGGGTCGCGAGGTTGAACTGGCTCTTGCGGAAGTTCGTGCCCCCGAACATCGCCCGCACCGCACCGTTGCGCGGGTCGATCGCCACGAGCGCCGCCGTCGGCCCGTCGGGATCGTCGAGGACGGCGCTGATCGCCTTGCGCGCCTGCTCCTGGAGCCTGAGGTCGATCGTGGTCGTCACGGCGAGGCCGCCGCCGAACACCCGCTTCGCGCCGAGACGTTCCACGAGCTGGTCGGTGACGTAGTTGACGAAGTAGGGCGCCGGGCCGCGCGTCCCGGGGAGCCGCACGTCCTCCGGGCGCGGGAGGGCGGCGCTGCGCGCGCGCCACGCCTGTGCCTCGTCGATCTTGCCCTGCTCGACCAGCTTCTCGAGCACGAAGCGTCGCCGGGCCTTCGCGGCCGCCGGGTGCTGCACCGGATCGAAGCGCGACGGATCGGCAGGGATCCCGGCGAGCAGGGCGGCCTCGGTCAGGGTGAGCGACCTCGCGCCCTTGCCGAAGTAGGTGCGCGCCGCCTGCTGGATCCCGTAGGCGCCGTTTCCGAAGTAGATGGTGTTGAGGTACGCGGTGAGGATGCGCTCCTTGGACCAGCGCTGCTCCAGCTGCCACGCGAGCGCCGCCTCCCGCACCTTCCGCGCGACGGTCTGCTCGTTGCGGATGTAGGCGTTCTTGACGAACTGCTGCGTGATGGTCGAGCCGCCCTCGATCACGCCCTGGCTGCGGATGTCCTGCCAGAGGGCACGCCCGATGCCGCGCAGGTCGACGCCCTTGTGCTCGTAGAAGCGCTTGTCCTCGACGGCGACGATCGCCTGCCGCATGATCGGCGCGATCTCCTCCGGCCCCACGACCACGCGGCTCTCGTCGCCGCGGAGCACGGCGAGGACCGACCGGCCGTTCGACGCGTAGAGCACGCTGTCCACCTCGTTCTGCCGCTTCGCGGGGTCGAGTTGAGGGATCTCGGAGGCGATCGCCGTCACGAGACCGAACGAGAACGCCGCACCTGCGAGGAGCACGAGCACCGCGATCAGTGCCAGCAGGCGCAGCTTCCGGATCCGACGCCGTCTCAGCGGCGTCTCACTGCGTCGTCGAAGCCGCGACGATCAGCAGTCTAGCCCTGTGCAGGGGATTCGTCCGTTCAGAGGGTGTTGCGCCGGAGCCGGTCGCCGGCGGCCTGCGCTGCCCGGCCGGACGCCACCCCGACGACGCGACGGCGTAGGCTGCCACGGTGGACACGACGCGTCTCACGCTCGCCGACCTGGAGCACGAGGCGGGGAAGCGGCTCGACCCGCCCTGGCGCGACTACTTCGCGGGCGGCTCGGGCCGCGAGCGGACGCTCCGCGAGAACGAGGAGGCATGGACGAGATGGCGCCCGCGCCAACGCGTCCTGGCGGGCATCCGCGAGGTCGACCTCGAGACGACGGTGCTCGGCCTCCCGCTGCGGACGCCGCTCGTCGTCGCGCCCGTCGCCTACCAGGGCAAGGCCCATCCGGACGGCGAGATCGCGATGGCGCGCGCCTGCGCCTCGGCCGGTGCCGCGTTCTGCCTGTCGACGTTCGCCCACGCGACACCGGCGCAGGTGACGGCCGCCGCCCCAGACGCCCTCCGCCTCTGGCAGGTCTACGTCTTCCGCGATCGGGGGATCACCCGCGAGCTCGTGACGCAGGCGGTCGACGCCGGCTTCGCCGCGGTCGTGCTCACGGTCGACCTCCCGGTGCTCGGCGCCCGCGATCGCGAGCGCCGGCACGACTGGCGCCTGCCCGAGCACGAGCTGCCCGCGATGCGCTTCGCACGCGAACGCGGCCTCGTCGGCGACGACGTCGAGGTGATCGATCCCTCCGTCGACTGGGCGTACCTCGAGGAGCTCTGCTCCACGCTCCCGGTGCCGGTCGTCGTGAAAGGGGTGCTCGAGGTCGAGGACGCCCAGCGGGCGGCCGAGCACGGCGCCTCGGGGATCGTCGTCTCGAACCACGGCGGACGGCAGCTCGACGGCGTCGCGCCGACGGCGGAGGTGCTCTCCGTGATCGCCGACGCCGTGAGCGATCGGCTCGACGTGCTCGTCGACTCCGGCATCCGCCGCGGTGTCGACGTCGCCGTGGCACTCGCACTCGGAGCGCGGGCCGTCCTCGTGGGCCGCGCGCCGCTGTGGGGGCTCGCCGTGGGCGGTGAGGACGGTGCCCGCGCGGTGCTCGAGCTGCTGCGCGACGAGCTCGGCACGGCGCTGCACCTGATGGGCGTCGCCTCGGCCGCCGCCGTGCCCCGTGAGACGGTGCAGCGCTGCGCGTGAAGGCGGGCACCGTAGAATCGGCTGCTCCATGGGCTCCGCGATCGATCTCCTCACCCGCCATGCCGTCGACGTCCTGCCCGAGGGGCTCCTGGCGGAGAAGCTCGCCAGGGGGAAGCCGCTCAGGGTCAAGCTCGGCATCGACCCGACCGCGCCCGACATCCACCTCGGGTTCGCGTTCGTCCTCGACCGGCTCGCGGCGTTCCAGCGCGAGGGGCACACCGTCGTGCTCATCGTCGGGGACTACACCGCCCGGATCGGCGACCCGTCCGGGCGCTCCAAGGAACGCCCCGTGCTTCCCGACGACGTGCTCGACGCGAACGCCGGGTCGTTCGCCGAGCAGGCGTTCCGCATCCTCGACCGTGAGCGCACGGAAGTCCGCTTCAACAGCGAGTGGCTCGGTGCGCTCACCTATGCCGAGGTCGTCCGCCTCACACGGACGCTGACGGTGGCACAGCTGCTCGAGCGCGACGACTTCTCGAAGCGGTTCCGCGCACACGAGCCGATCACGCTCTCCGAGCTTCTCTACCCCCTGATGCAGGCCTACGACTCGGTCGCCGTCGTCGCCGACGTCGAGATCGGCGGCACCGACCAGCTCTACAACCTGCTCGCCGGCCGGGACGTGATGCCGCAGTACGGCCTCGAGTCGCAGGTCGTGATGACGTACCCGTTGCTCGTCGGGCTCGACGGGCGCGAGAAGATGTCGAAGTCGCGCGGCAACTACGTGGGGATCACCGAGCCGGCGGAGGAGATGTTCGGGAAGGTGATGTCGATTCCCGACACGGCGCTCCCGCAGTGGTGGGAGATGGTCGTCGACGGGGGAGCGCACCCGGACGAGCCGATGGCATGGAAGCTCGAGCTGGCGCGGCGCGTCACCGCGAGATGGCACGGGGTCGAGGGCGCAGGGCGCGGCGAGGCCCACTTCACGCGCGTCGTGCGGGAGGGCGGGACGCCGGACGAGATCGACGAGGCCGCACTGCCGGACGGCGACCCGGTGCACCTGCCCGCGGTGATCGCCGGCGCGTTCGGCCTCTCGACGAGCGACGCGCGCCGCATGATCGGGCAAGGAGGGGTCAGGATCGACGGCGCGACGGCGTCCGATCTCGACCTCCCGCGCGACCGCCTCGACGGCGCGGTGCTGCAGGTGGGCAAGCGGCGCTTCGCCCGCCTGCGCGGCTGATCGCCGCCGTTTGACGACCGATCGGGCTCTGCTACACTCCCTGGGCCGCCCGTGAGGGGGCACGAGAACCCTGTCAACTCGACACTGGAGCGCCTTCGAGCGAATCGGATACGACCTCGTATCGATCACCCGGAGGCCTTCGGCGCGAGTCGAAGGCTTTTTGTTGCCCCACCCACACGGCCCCGGTCTTTGAAAACTCAACAGCGTGCGTTTACGTCGAGCCCTCGCGTGCGCAACGGCGTGCACCGGCCTGCCGGTTGCGTCGGCGTGTGCGTGAGGCAACAAAAACCCGTCACCCCTCTCTCGGGAGGGGAGACACCTTTTGAGCACAAGCTCGAAGGGAGATGAGATTGCCGGCGTGTCCGGCAACCACTTCTTCACGGAGAGTTTGATCCTGGCTCAGGACGAACGCTGGCGGCGCGCTTAACACATGCAAGTCGAGCGAGAACCAGGGCTTCGGCCCTGGGGACAGCGGCGAACGGGTGAGTAACACGTGAGTAACCTGCCCTCGGCACCGGAATAGCCCGGGGAAACCCGGATTAATGCCGGATGGCCCCTCTGCCCTGCGGGGCGGCGGGAAAAGGTAGCTTCGGCCTCCGGCCGAGGATGGGCTCGCGGCGGATTAGCTTGTTGGTGGGGTAACGGCTCACCAAGGCGACGATCCGTAGCTGGTCTGAGAGGACGATCAGCCACACTGGGACTGAGACACGGCCCAGACTCCTACGGGAGGCAGCAGTGGG
>NZ_DBNHWK010000059.1:0-3877 GCF_057140465.1 Gaiella sp. | reverse complement strand
CTCGGCTTCCGCTCGACGGCCGAGGTCGAGCCGCTGCTCGGGACGATCGGCCAGCCCCGCGCCCTCGACGCGCTCGAGTACGGGCTCGCCGTCGGGACACGAGGCTTCAACCTCTTCGTCGCGGGGCAGCCCGGGTCCGGACGGCTGACGACCGTCCTCGACTACCTCCGGGCGCTCGCGCCCGCGCGGCCTGCTCCCTCGGACTGGATCTACGTCTACAACTTCGACAACACCGACCGCCCGAACGCGATCCGGCTCCCGGCGGGGCGCGGAGCCGAGTTCGCGACCACGATGGACGAGTTCGTCGAGACAGCGCGGCGCGAGATCGTGCGCGCGTTCGAGAGCGAGGAGTACGACCGCCGCCAGCGCGAGATCGCCACCGAGATCGCTGCCCAGCGCCAGGCCGCGGAGGAGGCGCTGACGGAGTTCGCGTCCGAACGGCTGATCGCGCTCAAGTCGACGCTCGTCGGGATCGCCTCCGTGCCGCTCGTCGACGGCAAGCCGATCACCCGCGAGCAGTTCGAGGCGCTGCCGGAGGATCGGCGCACGGCGATCTCGCAGGCGACGGCGGAGGTCGAGGAGCAGGCGGCGACGTTCATCCGCCAGGTGCGCCAACTCGAGAAGGAGGCGGAGCGACGGGTGCACGAGCTCGAGCAGGAAGCCGCGCTGTTCGCGACGGAGCCGCTCTTCCACGACCTCCAGGAGCACTTCGGGGACGTGCCCGGAGTCGTCGAGCACCTCGACGACGTGAAGCACGACCTGCTCGCGCACCTCGGCGACTTCCGCGACGGCGAGGAGCCGGCGCTGCCGTTCGGGCTCGGCGGGCGGCCGCGCGACTTCACGCGCTACCGCGTGAACATCCTGGTCGACAACGGCGAGACCGAGGGGGCCCCGATCGTCGTCGAGCGCAACCCCACGTACTACAACCTTCTCGGGCGGATCGAGTACCGCGCCACGTTCGGCGCCATGTCCACGGACTTCCGCGAGATCAAGCCCGGGGCGTTCCACCGGGCGAGCGGCGGCTTCCTCGTGCTCGACGCCCTCGACCTGCTGCGCCATCCGTTCGCATGGGAGGCCCTGAAGCGCGCCCTCGAGAGCAACGAGGTGAGGATCGAGAGCCTCGGCGAGGAGTTCAGCGCGGTGCCGATCGCGACGCTGCGGCCCGAGCCGATCCCGCTCGACGTGAAGGTCGTCCTGCTCGGCTCACCTCGGCTGTACCACCTCATGTACCAGCTCGACGAGGACTTCCGGGAGCTCTTCAAGGTGAAGGCGGACTTCTCGCCCGAACTCGACTGGACCGCCGAGCACCATCGCAACTACGCGGCGTTCGTCAGCCGCTGGGTGCGCGAGAACGACCTGCGGCACTTCGACTGTGCGGCCGTCGCGAGGCTGATCGAGCACGGTGCACGGCTCCGTGAGAGCCAGCGAAAGCTCTCCGCCCGGCTCCTCGAGATCTCGGATCTCGTCTCCGAGGCGAGCTTCTGGGCGGAAAAGGACGACCACCCCCTCGTGGAGATCGCCGACGTCGACCGCGCGATCCGCAAGAAGGAGTATCGCTCCAACCTCCTCGAGGAGCGCGTGCGCGAGCTGATCGACGACGGGACGCTCGTGATCGCGACCGACGGCGAGCGCCTCGGCCAGGTGAACGGCATCTCGATCCTCGACCTCGGCGACTACGCGTTCGGGAAGCCGACGCGGATCAGCGCCCGCGTGTCCCTGGGACGCGATGGCGTCGCGAGCATCGAGCGCGAGATCGAGCTGTCGGGGCCGATCCACTCGAAGGGCTTCATGATCCTCAGCGGCTACCTCGCAGCCACGTACGCGCAGGAGTTCCCGCTCGTCGTCGCCGCCACCCTCACCTTCGAGCAGTCCTACGACGAGGTGGAGGGCGACTCGGCGTCCTCGACCGAGCTCTACGCGCTGCTCTCGGCGCTCTCCGGGCTCCCGATCGCGCAGGGGATCGCGGTCACCGGCTCGGTCGACCAGGGTGGGAACGTGCAGGCGGTCGGCGGCGTCACCCGCAAGATCGAGGGCTTCTACGCGACGTGCAAGGCGCAGGGGCTGACGGGCGCGCAGGGCGTGCTCGTGCCGGCCACGAACCTCCAGAACCTGATGCTCGACGAGGAGGTCGTCGAGGCCGTCCGCGAGGGCCGCTTCCACGTGTGGGCGGTGCGGACGATCGACGAGGGGATCGAGCTGCTCACCGGCCGCAGCGCCGGCGAACCGGTCGAGGGTGCGTACCCGCCGGACAGCGTCCACGGCCTCGTCGCCGCGCGGCTCGCGGAGTACGCGGAGCGCCTGCGCGCCTACTCGGAGCCCGTGGCGTCGGTCGCGGCCTCCGACGGTCGCACTGCCGACCGTCGAGAAGGCATGCCAGGGGAAGCCTGAGCACCCCGACGGCCGCTCGACGGCCTCGTGCACGCCGTCTACCCTGAGCGCATGGAGACGGCGGAGCGGACAGCCATGTCGACGCGCGCCCGCGGCCGGTCACGATGGGCCCGTCGGCTGGGGACGCTGCTGATCGTCCTCGGTCTCGGCGTGCTCGCCTGGACGCTCGTTGTCTGGCAGTGGAACGACCCGTTCACGTCGCTCTACACCCGCTCGCAGCAGCGGCAGCTCGAGTCGGACTATGCGGCGCTCGTCGAGCGCGAGGCGTCGAGGCCGGCACCGCCGCCCGCGGCAGAGCCCTCGGCCCCCGCCGCCGATCCGGCGGTCGCGATCGCGAACGCGGCGAAGCGCTTCCGCACGAGCGCGACCGAGGGGAGCGCGATCGGACGGATCGTGATCCCACGCCTCGGCGTCGACATGATCCTCGTCAACGGGACGGAGACCGACACGCTGAAGAAGGGCCCCGGCAGGTACCTCGGGACGTCGATGCCGGGCGAAGGCGAGCTCGTCTACATCGCCGGCCACCGCACGACGTACGGTGCCCCGTTCGCCAAGATCGACGAGATGCGCCCCGGCGACCGCTTCACGCTCGAGATGCCGTACGCGACGTTCACCTACGAGGTGACCGGGCACACGATCGTCGACGACGAGGACCTGTCGGTGCTCGAGTCGAAGGGCCGTGAGCAGGTGGCGCTCCAGGCGTGCCACCCGCGCTTTTTCGCGACGCAGCGCTACATCGTGTGGGCGAAGCCCGTGTCCGTGACCCGCGGAGAGGCCTCGTAGCTCAGCGCGGCCGCGGCGCGGTCACCGTATCCCACAGTGCACGCTCGGCATCTGTCACCGTGCGTCGCTCGAGCAGCAACCGACCCGCACGATACGAGCTGACGACGATCCCGTTGGGAACGAAGCCGATGCGGGCACAGCCCCGGAGCGACGGCACGTTGTCGGAACGGACGTACGTGTACACGCGGCGCTTGCCCGATGACTGGGCCCGGTCGAGCAGCTGTCCCATGCCGGCCGCCATGGCTCGCTGTCCGCGAAACGCGGTGAACGTGTAGGCGAACTCGACCAGGGCCTCGTCCTCCCTGAGCGACCGCCACGGCCCATGACTATGCGTTACGAGAGCCTCGCGATCGTCCTGGAAGAGCAGCCACTGCGCGTAGATCGAATCGCCGTTCGAGTCGAAAGCGACGTGCAACCCCGGGACACCTGCGTGACAGGCACGCGACCGGCGCAGAGCCTGGCCGTACGCCAGTCCTCGGGAGCGCGCGAGTTCGTCGTCGAAGCCTTCGAACGTCGTCGGGGCGCACGCCTCCATCACGACGGGGATCTGTGCGGACGGCACCGGCGGGCGGTCTTCGAGGTGACAGACGAGCTCGTACTCGTGCTTGCTCGAGCGCAGTCGATCGACGATCCCGTGCGTGACGACGCGCACACCGAGAGGTCGAATGTGACGGATCAACCCTATTGAAGAGATGCTCATGGCGGA
>NZ_DBNHWK010000058.1:0-11542 GCF_057140465.1 Gaiella sp. | reverse complement strand
CACGTGGTGCCTCACGGACGATGTCAGCGACCCGAGTCGACGTGACCGGAGAGCGACGTCGGCGCCCACCACGAACGAGAGGAGACCAGGATGGACATGTACGCGATCATCCGCCGCGACGGCTGGGTGGACGGGGGCGATCTCGAGAGAGCCGCCGCCCGATCGTCCGACGTGGGCGACAACCAGATGTCCGACGACATTCGCTGGATCCGCTCGTACGTGCTCGGGGAGGAGAGCGGGAAGCTGGGAACGGTCTGCATCTACGAGGCCTCGAGCGAGGAGGCGATCCGCACGCACGCCGAGCGCGCCGACCTGCCGATCACCGAGATCCTCCGGATCGCGGACACCGTCGTCGTCCGTCCCGACCCGAGCTGAGGCGCGGGCACGATCGAGGGGGAGGCGGCCGCAGCGGCACTCCCGGCACCACGAGGTCTCCGGCGGGCGCCTCGGTGGCCTCACCCGACCGTCCTCACGCCGCCATGTGACGCACGCGGCCACCGGGCCCGGCAGGGACCGTGTCAGGCGACGTCGACGATCGAGGCTGCGAGGCGCTCAGGCGCCCGAGGAGCCCGTGGGTTCGGCGGTGTGCCGCGCACGTTCGCGCTCGGCGGTGAGCTTGGCCGCCTCGGCGTTCACCTCGGCGCCGAAGAGCAGCGCCGCGCCGGAGAGCCACAACCACACGAGCGTGATCACGACGGCGGAGAGCGTCCCCCAGCTCTTGTTGTAGCTCGCGAAGTTCGCCGTGTAGAGGGCGAAGCCCGCCGAGGCTGCGAGCCACACGAGCACGGCGACGACGGCGCCGGGGACGACGACCTGCCAGCGGTCGTGCTCGACATCGGGACCGAGCACGAGCACGGCCACGAACGCCGCGAACAGCCCGAGCAGCAGGATCGGCCACTGGGCCGTCCACCATGCCCACGCGGTCACGGCCTCGGCGCCGGTCGCCCGACCGACCCAGCGCTCGACGTGCGGCCCGAGCACGAGCAGCCCGACCACGAGCAGGGCCGAGAGGAGGAGACAGCCGACGATCGCGAGTGCGACGAGTCGCTTGCGCAGGAAGCTGCGTTCGTCGTGCCGGTCGTAGGCCTTGGTGAGCCCGGTCGTGAGCGAGGTCGCCGCCGAGGTCGTGGCCCAGATCGCGAGCAGGAAGCCGACGACGGTCATCGCGATGCTCCCTCCCGTCGACCGCGCAGACCGCTGCAGGCTCTCGTCGAGCAGCGTCGCGGCCTCGCTCGGGATCACCGTCTCGGCGCGATCGACGAGGCGCGAGATCGCGTCCGGATCCGCGACGAGCGAGAACACACCGAGGACCACGAGCATGGTCGCCGGGATCGCGAGGAAGAGCGAGTAGGCGAGCGCCTGCGCCGTCAGCGGGAGGCCGTCCTCCCGCGCGTCCACGAGCGCCCGCCGCAGGATCGTCCCGAGGTCTCGAAGTCTCAGGTGCATCGGCTCCCGGTGCTCACACGAGCACGTGGTCGTCGCTGGGCATCACTGCCAGCCTAGGTGCGACGGTCGTCTCGGCAGCGAGGTGCAGGCGTCGGAGGACACGAGAGTCTCGCGCGAGCTGCGCCTTCGTGCGATCGAGCTCGCCGCGCCCGACCGGGTGACCGCTCGGGTGCGACGCACCAGGCGACGGTGCGACCGGGCCCCCGGCCGGCACGGGTGAGCGGTTCGCGGGGCCCGTCGACACGACGCTGCGCCCCCGACGTCGAGGAGCTGCCGTTTGCAGGCGGTGGCCGCGGAATCATCGAGAGCCGGCGTCCGTTGCGCCCGAGGGCGTTCTCCGCGCAGGGGCGAACGATCGTGGCGGCTGGACGTCACGCGCCGCGGATCGCGGGGACGGTGTCGGGTGCGAGGCGGTGTCGTCACCGGGACGGACGGTCGCGCTTCAGAGCGCCGCGCGGAGACTCTCCCGGTGCCCCCAGCACACGCTCCACACGTGCGGTCACGATGCCGCCGGCGGGCGGATCCGGGAGAAATACGGATGCAATCGTGAGCAGGTACTTGTAGAGGAAGTGGTGTCCAGCACGCGTCGTCCGGCCGGTCGGCGGCGACGTGTCAGATGGCGGTGGTGGAGGCGCGGGTGCCCGGTAGCCGGAGGAGACGTCCCGCACGGATCGCTGAGCGCGCCCACCCGTGCCCGATGAGTCGTCGTGGTGTCGGAGAAAGGAGCATCGACCATGCCCAGAGCATCGAGGGAGACGGCATCCGAGTCGGTTGATGGAGCCGGGTTCGAAGGGCACTACGAGCACTTCGAGGGCGGATACACGGTCGGATTCGAGACGTTCACCGAGACGGTGGACATGACGCCCCGACTGAAAGGGCTGCCCGACGACCTCTGCCAATCGCCGCACTGGGGCTACGTCGTCAGCGGCAAGCTGACCTACAGGTTCGGCGACCGGGACGAGGTGATCGGCGAGGGCGAAGCCTTCTACGTCCCGCCCGGCCATTCGGTGATGAGCGAGGCCGGGACAGAGATCGTCTTCTTCAGCCCGACCGTCGAGTGGAAGCAGACCGTCGCAAAGATCGGTCGCGATCGGGAAGGCGCACCAGCCTGATCCGGCTCGCCGTGTCATCCGCACAGGGACGAGGGCCGCAGGACGGCCCTCGTCCCTGTGCGACATGGGCGTGAGGGATGCCCCGATGGCCGAGTGAAGCCGGCCATCGGGGCGGGGCGGCGCGCCGCAGGAGGGCACGCGACGGCCGCGCCACGATCACGACGGCGGAATGAGGACCGCGTCGATGATGTGGATGACTCCGTTCGAGGCCTCGACGTCGGCCTGGACGACGTTGGCGTCGTTGACGGTGACGCCCTCGTCGGAGACGCCGATCGTGAGCGAGTCGCCCTGCACCGTCGTCACTTCCTGCCCGTCGGAGAGATCCGAAGAGGCGACGTCACCTTCGGCGACGTGATAGAGCAGGATCGCCTCCAGCTGGTCGGCGTTCTCCGGCTGCTGCAGGCTCTCGAGCGTCTCCGCGGGCAGGGCGGCGAACGCGTCGTCGGTGGGCGCGAAGACCGTGAACGGGCCGTCGCCCTTCAGCGTGTCGACGAGCCCTGCGCTCTCGAGCAGCGAGGCGAGCGTGGTGAACTCCCCGGCGGCGACCGCCGTGTCGACGATGTCGACGCTCGCCTCGTCGGACGAGTCGTCGTCGCCGCCGCAGGCCGCGACGACCAGCACGAGAACGATCGAGAGCGCGAGGCCGATGAGAATGCGTTTCATGGTCAGCTCCTTCTGTTTCTTTCGACATTAGTTGTACGAACCTCCGGAGGAACTGGATCAGCGCACCCTTCGAGGACAGCCGGTGTCGCATCGCCGGATCATCGGAGCGCGAGCACGAGCGGCCTGATGAGCGATGTCGTCACGTCCCTCCCCACCCGGCGGCGTCGACGACGCCCGAGCGGGGGCGAGCCCCGGTGTCCCGGCGGAATCCGTCGGTCAGACGTCGTGCCGCGGCATCATCTGGGGTGACCGAGGCGCCGGCTCGCCCCCGGACGAAGCCCGGCGTCTCTTGCACGGTGCCGTGACGGCGTCGCCGCTCAGCCTCACCGCACGGTCTCAGACGCGCGAACGTCGTCATCACGGACGCCTCGAGCAGTGTCGGCCGGGATCGATCTGGAGCCGTTGCTCGGCTACCCTCGCGTCGTGACCTGCCCTCGTTGCGACACCGAGAGCCCGGCCGGCCAGAAGTTCTGCGGCGAGTGCGGCGGCCCCCTCGTCGCCGTCTGCCACGCCTGCCAGTCCGAGAACCCGCCCGGCCAGAAGTTCTGCGGCGAGTGCGGGGCGCAGCTCGCCGGAGCCCCGACCGCGCGGGAGGAGCCGGCGCCGGCGCGCGTCGAGCCTGGGGTGGAGCGGCGGCTCGTGTCCGTCCTCTTCGCCGACCTCGTCGGCTTCACCACGCTCTCGGAGAGCCGCGACGCCGAGCAGGTACGCGAGCTCCTCTCGCGGTACTTCGACGCCTGCCGGCGGTTGATCGAGCTCTACGGGGGAACGGTGGAGAAGTTCATCGGCGACGCGGTGATGGCGGTCTGGGGGACACCGATCGCGACCGAGGACGACGCGGAGCGCGCCGTCCGGGCCGCGCTCGACCTCGTCGCCGCCGTGTCCGCCCTCGGTGACGAGCTGGGGGCCGAGGACCTGCGGGCCCGTGTCGGCGTGCTCACGGGCGAGGCCGCGGTGACGATCGGCGCGGAGGGCGAGGGGATGGTCGCGGGCGACCTCGTGAACACGGCCGCGCGGATCCAGTCCGTCGCCGAGCCCGGCTCCGTCCTCGTCGGAGACCCGACCCGCCGCGCGAGCGAGCGTGCGATCGCCTATGCGGACGCCGGTGTGCACCCGCTCAAGGGCAAGGAGCAGGCCGCGCAGCTGTGGCGGGCGCTCCGCGTCGTCTCGGGCGTGCGGGGCGGGCTCCGCTCCGAGGGGCTGGAGGCGCCGTTCGTCGGCCGCGACCGCGAGCTCCGCCAGATCAAGGATCTGTTCCACGCGTGCGCGGACGAACGCCGGGCGGCGCTCGTCTCCGTGACCGGCATCGCCGGGATCGGCAAGTCCAGGCTCGGCTGGGAGTTCTACAAGTACTTCGACGGGATCGTCGGCGAGGTGTGGTGGCACCGCGGACGCTGTCTCGCCTACGGCGAGGGGGTCACCTACTGGGCGCTCGCCGACATGGTGCGGATGCGGTGCCGGATCGCAGAGGACGAGAGAGCCGATGCGGCGGTCGCGAAGCTGCGGGCGGCTCTCGACGAGCACCTCCTCGACGAGGACGAGCGGCGCTTCGTCGAGCCGCGCCTCGCACAGCTGCTCGGGCTCGGCGACTCCGAGACGAGTGACAAGGCGGAGCTGTTCGCGGCGTGGCGGCTCTTCTTCGAGCGCCTCGCCGAGTCCGATCCCGTGGTGCTGCTCTTCGAAGACCTGCAGTGGGCAGACACGAGCCTGCTCGACTTCATCGAGTACCTGCTCGAGTGGTCGCGCGGCCACGCCCTCTTCGTCGTCACCCTCGCGAGGCCCGAGCTGCTCGAACGGCGGCCGACCTGGGGCGCAGGCCAGCGGCAGTTCACCTCCGTCTACCTCGAGCCGCTCCCCGACGACGCGATGCGGGCGCTGCTCGAGGGCCTCGTCCCCGGCCTGCCGGAGCCGGTGCGGGAACAGATCCTCGCGCGCGCCGAGGGAGTGCCGCTGTACGCCGTCGAGACCGTGCGCATGCTCCTCGATCGCGGCGTGCTCGTGGAGGACGGCTCCGCCTACGAGGTGACCGGCGAGGTCGGGGCGCTCGACGTCCCGGAGACGCTCCACGCCCTGATCGCCGCCCGCCTCGACGCGCTCAGCGAGCAGGAGCGGCTACTGCTCCAGGACGGCGCCGTGCTCGGGAAGACGTTCACGCTACCGGCGCTCGCCGGGCTCTCCGGGCTGGCGGAGACCGACCTCGAGCCACTCCTCGCGTCGCTCGTCCGCAAGGAGGTGCTGGGGCTGCAAGCCGACCCACGCTCCCCCGAGCACGGCCAGTACGGGTTCCTGCAGGACATCGTGCGCAAGGTCGCCTACGAGACGCTGGCCAAGGGCCAGCGCAAGGCACGTCACCTCGCCGCCGCCGACCAGCTCACGGTGACGCACGGGGAGGGTGAGGTCGCCGAGGTGGTCGCCGCGCACCTGCTCGCCGCCCACGAGGCGGCCCTCGACGCACCCGACGCGGGCGAGCTCAAGACCCGGGCCCGCGACGCCTTCGTTTCGGCCGGCGAGCACGCACGATCGCTCGCCGCGGCCGCGGAGGCGTGCCGCTACTTCGAACAGGCCGCCGACCTCACCGACGATCCGGCGCGGCGGGCGGAGCTCACGCTGGAAGCCGGTGCGCTCGCCTGGGGGGCGCACGAGCCCGTGAAGGCGCGCGAGCTCCTCGACCGCTCGTACGAGACGTTCGTGGAGGTCGGTGACATGGCCGCGGCGGCGAGGGCCGGCGAGCGGCTCGCGAACCTCGACTTCCACGAGGGGCACGTGCAGGACGCGGTTGCGCGGCTGGAGCAGGCCTATGCGGCACTTCGGGCAGACGACGAGGGTGCGGGCGGCGCCGATCTGGCTGCGGTCGCCGCGGAGCTCGGCCGGTTCCTCGCGCTCGGCGGCGAGCACGAGCGAGCGTTCGAGCTCGTCGAGCGCGCGCTCGAGCTCGCGGCCGCGCTCGACCTCCCGGGCACGCTCGCCGGCGCACTGAACACGAAGGCGATGCTCCTCAACGCACGCGGGCGGCAGTACGAGGCGCGGCTCCTGTTCGAGGGCGCGCTCGCGCTGACGCTCGATAGGAACCTCCATCGATCCGCCGGTCGCGCCTTCAACAACCTGGCCGACGCACTCGAGCACGGCGACCTCTTCGCAGAGGCGGTCGCCGTGTCCGACCGGCGTCTCGAGTACGCCCGCCGGCTCGGCGACCGCTTGGGCGAGACGATCGCCCTCGCCGCTCCGGTCACGAGCCTCATGCTGCTCGGCCGTTGGAGCGAGGCGCTGGCGCATGCCGGCGAGAGCACCGAGCGCGCGACGGACGCGTGGACGAAGGCGCTCACCATCCCTGCCGCCGCCATCCACTGCGAGCGGGGGGAGCTCGAGCAGGCGCGGCAGTTCCTCGCCGGCCTGGCGGCGCTCGAGGAGTCGGACGACCTGCAGACGGTGTCGGTGTACATGACGTTCGAGGCGGGGCTGCTGCGGGCGGAAGGGCGAGCCGAAGAGGCGCTCGCGCTCGCCGATCGCGCGTTCGCGCTCTGCGAGCGGATCGGCATCACCGCGATCATCAGCAAGCTCGCGCTGACGGAGGTGCTCGAGGGCGCCGCCGCGCTCGGCGACGCCGATGCGGCGCGCGACCGTCTCGCGCTCCTCGACGATGTCCCTCGCGGCCACTTGACGCCGCTCCTCAGGGCGCAGCAGGCGAGGTTCCGCGGCCGTCTGGCGGTGGGCGACGCGGACGCCGACTTCCGCCGCGCCGAGCGGTTGTTCCGTGAGCTCGAGACACCGTTCTACCTCGCCGTGACGCTCCTCGAGCACGGAGAGCTGCTCGTCGCGCAGGGCCGGTCCACCGACGCCGAGCCGCTGCTGGCCGAGGCGCGGGACGTCTTCGCGGGGCTCGAGGCGGCGCCCTGGCTCGGTCGTGTTGCCGCGGTCGCCGCCGGCGGGTCAGGCGTGCCCGCGTAGCCGAGGAAGTCGCCGCGGTCGTCCCGCGGTTGTCGATCGGGATCGTCTCGCCGACGCCGGTGTGGATGGTCGCCGGAACATCCCCACGAGTGGCTGCTATCGTTGGGCTCGTTATCGAGAGCGAGTCCGGTTCGCGCCATGCGCCTTCCTAACGCGTTCGTGATTGTTTGAGGGAGGTGTTTTCTATGGCCAGCGGAACCGTCAAGTGGTTCAACGATGCGAAGGGGTACGGGTTCATCACCCCGGACGAGGGATCGAAGGATCTCTTCGTGCATCACTCCAATATCGAGGGTCAGGGCTTCAAGTCGCTGACCGAGGGTGCGCGCGTGCAGTTCGAGGAGCGCGAGGGCGCCAAGGGGCCCGAGGCGATCAACGTCGCCACGGTCGTCTAACTGGGGTACTGCCGGGCCCGTGACCGCCTCTGGTCACGGGCCCGACACCCCGGACGACATGCACGACGAAGGGAGAACTGGTGCCCGAGAAAGAAGAGAAGATCGAGATGGAGGGAGAGATCATCGAGTCCCTCCGCAACCGGATGTTCAGGATCCGCCTGGAGAACGGCCACGAGATGATCGGGTACACGGCCGGACGGATGAAGCGTTTCCGGATCCGGATGATGCTCGGGGATCGCGTGCGGATCGAGGTCTCACCCTACGATCTCGACCGCGGCCGCATCGTCTACCGCATCGGCTGACCCTCCCGGCCGACGGGCCGAGCAGGGACATCGTCTGAGCTCGACACCGAGGGCATTCGGTTTGCCGGGCCCGTACCGGCGGCTTCCTGGATGGGATGGGCGTGACGATCGCGTGTGTCGAGCGCGGACCGGGCGCCCCGGGGGTTCGGCGGAGTCGGGCGGCGGCCCACTGTTCGCTCGGCTCGCAGTGGACGCTGCGTCCGTCGAGGACGAGGGGTCACGTCTCGCGGAGCGAGCCCGTGATGCCGTGCTCCCGGAGAAGCAGCCGTCGCGGAGTTCGCGATCGTCGATGCGCAACGGGGAGCGCCACGGAGGCCGCAGACGCATGAAGGGGAAGGCGACGACGCGCCTCCTCTGCCCGTGCGCCGTCGTCGTCGGTCGAGCTCTACGGCCGACGGGCGTGTGCGGGAAGCCGGGGGCGCCCGGCCTCGGGCCGGGCGCCCCGTCGTCGGCGAGCGTCCACAGGGGGCTCGCCGTCGGGCCGACTACTTCGTCGGGTAGTAGGGGTAGAAGCCGCCGGGGACGCCGAGGTTCTCCGGGGCGGTTCCCTCGGCCGCGCCGGCGGGGACGTTGCACGTGATGCCCTTGCCCTCGACGAACACGGCCGGGATCGCGCCTGCGTAGTGATAGTCCCACCCCGGCTGGCCGAGCCCGAGGTTCAGGAACATGCCGGCCGCGATGGGCTCGCCCGACGGCGTGGTGTTGCCGGGGACGGCGCAGTAGCCGACGTTCGGCTGCCCGACCAGCGTGGCCGACGGTGGGATCAGCACGGTGTCGATGACGTGGGCGACGCCGTTGTCGGCCGTGACGTCGGCCGCCACGACCTTCGCGTTGTTGACGTAGAGGGAGCCGCCGACGACGGACAGGCCGATCTTCGCGCCGTTCACCGTGCCGGCCGAGCTGAGCGTGGTGGCGACGCTCGACGGGACGGCCCCCGGGACGACGTGGTACAGGAGCACCGAGGTCAGCGCGTCGGGGTTCGCGGCGAGGAACGCCAGCGTCTCCGCCGGCACCTTCGCGAATGCGGCGTCGTTCGGCGCGAACACCGTGAACGGGCCGCCGGACGCGAGCACCGCGTCGAGGCCGGTGGCCTGGAGCAGCGCGACGAGGGTCTTGAAGTTGCCGTCCGCCACGAGCGTCTCGGGCAGGTTCGCCGCGGACGCGTTCGTCGCGGCACGGGCGTTGCCGGTCGCCACCGAGCTCGTCGCCACGGCAGCCAGGACCGCGATGATGAGTGCAGCGACGGCAAGGCGTAGGGAAATGGCTCGGGACATGAGCCCTCCTCTCCTTGTGTCGTTCACTTTAGACATTACTTAGACGTACGACGAGGGCCGTCGATCGGATCAGTCGACCCACCGAGGGAGGAGCGCCCTGACGCCCGGGTGGACGCCGTGCTCGCTCGGTGCCCGTGCACGCCTGCGGCGCATCCGGGTCGGACGCGTCGATCTCGCGCGGAGCAGGCGCACCTCACGTCCTCGCCTGAGAACGACAACCGTGGGCGTGCCAACCACAGCGAGGACGAGAGCCCACAGGCCCACGATCACGACGCGACGAGCGCGCACCAGGACGATCACCCCTTCCGGGACGAGTCTTCCGTACGAGGCACGACGCCGCATCGGGGGCGTCACCGATCAGCGGTCGGGCGTGGCTACCGTGACACCCCGTTCACCGTTTGCGCAGACGCCGTGCCTCGTGGAGGACGAAGCGCGACGGACCGCTACGGATCCCGGCGGCGGCAATACGGGGCTGCTGTTGACGTCCTCGACGGCGCAGCCGTAGGGTCGGTTCTCGCTCTGACCCCTGGCCCGAACGGAGGAGCCGTGACGGAGATCGAAAGGATCGTCCGAACCTTCCATGAGTCGTGGGACCTGCGGGACCCCGATCGAGGTGCGGCTGTCATCGCCGAGGACTGCCATTTCGAGGATGTCGCGCGAGGCGAGGTCTTGCGTGGCCCTGAGGCGTACAAGCAGGACTATCGCCGCTGGCGAGACGCCTTCCCCGACGGAGAGGTGAAGATCACGAACGTGATCGTTGCGGGGGAGTGGGCGGTCGTCGAGTTCGTCAACAGGGGCACGCAAACAGGCACCCTGCAGTCCAGCCTCGGAGAGTTTCCGCCAACCGGCCGCGCGATGGAAGTGCGCTACTGCAGCGTCATGAAGGTCAAGGACGGCAAGGTCGTCGAAGGGCGCGACTACTACGACTCCGCGAGTATCGCGAAGCAGCTCGGCCTCGTTGGATCATGAGCGCGGACGCGGCGCGCAGCCCAGGCTAGGGCTCCGCTGCGGGCAGCCTGGCGGCCGGCCGTCGATGCGGCCGCTGCCGGGCCTCGGTCTTCGCCGTGCCGCTCGCTGTGCCTGTCCACTCGTTGACGTCGACGCGGGTCGCATCGACCGGAGAGCCCGGTTCGCGGACGTCGCCGTCAGCTCCCGGGCGCTTCCACCCCATGGGTTGACGTCGATGGGGCCGGTCGGCGGAGGCCGTCGCGATCACTGCACGTGAGCGGCCGCGAGATCGTCGGCCTCGACGTCGTCGGGCGTCCTCGGGAGTCGCTCGTCCCACCGGGCGCGCACCGGCGCGTTACAGTCGCCCCGAGGATGGGCGCTGTGGTGCACCTACCGGGGGAGGGCGAGCACGTCGGCGGGTCGTCGTCGGTCACGATCAAGGCGACCGGCGAGGACACCGGCGGCTCCTTCTATCTCGGTGAAGCCGTGCTCTCACCCGGCTTCCCCGGACCGCCGCCGCACGTGCACGAAGCCCTCCACGACATGTTCTACGTCCTCGAGGGCACGCTCACGATGGTGCTCGACACCGAGCACCTGGATCTCGCCGAGGGCTCGTTCGTCTGCGTGCCGCCGGGGACGGTGCACACGTTCAGCAACCAGAGCGAGCGGCCGGTGAGGATTCTCAACTTCAACACCCCCGCAGGGTGGGAGCACTACATGCGCGACCTCGCGTCCGTCCTCGCCGCGGGCACGACCGCTCCCGAGGAGATCGGTGCGATCGCGTCCCGCTACGACTTCCGCGTCGCGTAGGCACCCCCGCGAGCCGGAGTGAGCGACGGGGGCCCCGTCCGGGGCAGCGCTAGGGCCCGGGGAGGAACTCCAGCCGCTCGATCGCCCCGTCGGCGAACGCGAAGCGCACTCGGATCGGGTGCTCGTGCGCGATCTCGCCCGTCTCCGTCCATCGCTGCACGAGGCGGGCCGTCATCTCGACCACGGCGTCCGACTCGGCGAGCGACACGTCCTCGACGCGCTCGGCGAGCTGCGTCGAGCGCTCCTGCGACGCGCGGCCCTGTCTCCACGCTTCACGTCCGCGGACCGTCTCGCCGGGATACACGAGCTCGGCGTCCTCCGCGAGGAGTGCGGCAGCCGCATCGTCGTCGCCGTCGTCGAGCGCCTGCACGAAGCGCTCGACGAGCTCGATGTGCGAGGAGGAGCTCGGCCCTGTCATCGGGCGAGCGTACATAGCGCCAGGGAGGCGCGGGGTGACGAGGGATCGGCCCTCCCGTGTCCCCGCGTGGCCCGCTGCTATCGTCGTCGCCCGGATTGACTTCTTGCCGACTCCCGTTTCGCTCGAGGCGAGCCGCGTCGATGTTCGTGCTCGCGCTCCTCGTGGCCGTCCTCGGCGGAGTCGGTCAGGCGTCGGGATCTGCGGCGGACGCGGGCCACATCCACGCCGTCGC
>NZ_DBNHWK010000057.1:0-6084 GCF_057140465.1 Gaiella sp. | reverse complement strand
GATCGCACCGGCGACGACGGCGTGCACGTCGGCGATCACCCGCCGCACGGCATCGCCGATCTCGGCGTCGTCGCCGGCCTCGGCGAACGCCTGCATCCAGAGGGTCGGCGGAAGGACGGTGCCGCCGTCGGAGAGCTCGATCGTCGCGTTCGAGAGCGCGACGAGCACGCCTCCGGGCTCGACCGCCGCCCGCGCGGCCTCCCACGCGGTACGCAGCCGTCGCCACGACTCGTCCAGGCAGGCGACGTAGAGATCCTTCTTGGACGCGAAGTGGCGGTACAGGATCGGCTCCGAGACCCCCGCGGCGTTCGCGATCGCGGCGGTGGTGGCGGAGCCGTAGCTCGAGGCGGCGAACACGGAGAGCGCCGCCTCCACGATCGACTGCCGCCGCTCGTCGGCCGGAAGGCGCGCCGTGTGCCGTGCCCGCCCGCGACGGGTGAGCCCGCGCGTCCGCGCCGTCATCGGGCCTCGGCCGCGTCCGGGGCCGTGCCGACGATCTCGGGTGACTCCCCGGCCGGCTCGTGACGGCGCACGAGCACGGCGGACACGACGGCCCCGACGAGAGCGATCGCCGCCGCCACGAGCAGGGCGCGCTCGAAGCCGCGCATGAACGCGTCGACGGTCCGCTCGCCGCCGACCGCACCGGCGACGATCGCGCCCATCACCGCGATGCCGAGCGAGCCCCCGACCTGCCGGAACGCGTTCAGGACGGCGGCACCGACGCCGGCCTTGTCGACCGGCACCGCACGGGTCGCGGCGGCCGCGCTCGGCGTCATCGTCATCGCCATCCCGGTGCCGCCGAGCAGGAGCGCCGGGAGCAGCTGCCAGAACGTCGCGTCGGTACCGAGCCTGGAGAAGAGCAGGAGCTGGGTCGCGACGAGGGTCAACCCCACCGTCATCAGCCACCGCGAGCCGAACCGATCCGACACCCGCCCCGCGAACGGTGCGACGACGATGACGAGGATCGTCATCGGCAGGAACGCGGCACCGGCCTGCACGGGCGAGTAGCCGAGGATGTTCTGCATGTAGAGCGACACGAAGAAGAAGACGCCGAACATCGCGAGGGCCACGAGCAGCACGACGACGTTCGCCCCCACGTAGGTGCGGTTGCGGAACAGCGTGAGGTCGAGCATCGGCGCCCGTTGGTGACGCTCGAGCGCGACGAACGCGAGGAGCGACGCCACCGCGATCGCGAAGGAGCCGAGGATCCGCGCCGACCCCCAGCCGTACGTGTTCGCCTCGATCAGGCCGTAGGTGAGCGTGAAGAGGCCGACTGCCGAGACCACCAGGCCCGGGATGTCGAGCCGCTCGTGCGTCTCGTCGCGCGACTCGTCGATCAACAGGTAGCTCGCGCCGATGCCCATGATCCCGACCGGAACGTTGATGAAGAAGATCCAGTGCCAGCTGAAGTGCTGCGTGAGCAGGCCACCGACGAGCGGACCGATCGCGAGCGCGAGCGCCGACACGCCGGCCCAGATCCCGATCGCCGTTCCGCGCTGCCGGGGCGGGAACGCCGCGGCGATGATGGAGAGAGTGGCCGGGTTCATCAGCGCGCCGCCGGCACCCTGCACGACGCGAGCGGAGATCAGCTGCGTGCCGGTGTCGGCGAACCCGCAGGCGAGCGACGCGACCGTGAAGACGACGATGCCGATCACGAAGAGCCGCCGCCGACCGTAGGCGTCCGCGAGCTTCCCGCCGATGAGCATCAGCGCGGCGAACGTCAGCGCGTAGCCCGCGACCACCCACTGCAGCTCGGAGAGCCCGACGCCGAGGTCGCGCTGGATCGACGGCAGCGCGACGTTCACGACCGTGTTGTCGAGCATGATCATGAACAGGCCGAACGTGACGGCGGCGAGCGACCACCACTTGCGGTGCTCGCCGTGGAACAGGGTCGGGGACATTCGCTCTCGGACCTCCCGCCGAACGGGGCGTCTCGAAGTTAGTGCGCACTAATGTACCAGCGAGGCGCCGGGCGTTGCCGCACGGCCGCCCGGCGGGCGGGGAGCGCCGTCAGCCGTGGCGCCGACGTGGGGGCCCCTGCCGGAGCGCGCGCCCGTACTCCTCGAACCACGTCAGGGAATCGGGGTTCTGCAGCGACTCGCGGCTCACCGTCGTCGCCGGCGGGGCACCCATCAGGATCCGCTTCACCGGCACCTCGAGCACCTTCCCGGAGAGCGTCCTCGGCACCTCGGCGATCAGCTGCACGGTGTCGGGGACGTGTCGGGGCGAGCAGTCCTCACGGATCCGCGCCCGGATCGCGTCCACGAGCGCGTCGTCGAGCTCGCGTCCCGGCCGCAGGACGACGAAGAGCGGCATGTGGCCGTCCGTTCCCTCGAGCGGCAGGTCGACCACGAGCGCGTCGACGACGTCGTCGAGCGCGAGCACGGCACGGTAGATCTCGGAGGTGCCCATGCGGATCCCCCCCCGGTTGATCGTCGAGTCGGAGCGGCCACTGATGATCGCCGTCCCCCGCTCGGTGATCTCGATCCAGTCGCCGTGACGCCAGACCCCCGGGTAGACGGAGAAGTAGCTCTCCCGGTAGCGCGACCCGTCCGTGTCGCCCCAGAGGTACAGGGGCATCGAGGGCATCGGCTCCGTGAGCACGAGCTCCCCCACCTCGCCGATCAGCGGGCGGCCCTCGGGATCCCACGCCTCGACCTTCGCCCCGAGCGCCCGCGCCTGGAGCTCACCACGCGTGACCGGGAGGGTCGGCACGCCGCCGACGAACGCCGTGCACACGTCGGTTCCGCCCGAGGTCGAGAACAGCCAGACGTCGGGGCCGAGCTGGTCGTAGACCCAGTCGAACCCCTCGGGGGAGAGCGGCGAGCCGGTGGAGCCGACCGCGACGAGCGCGGACAGGTCGCGGCCGTCCCGCGGCCGGAGGCCCGCCTTCTGGCAGGCGTTGACGTACGCGGCGCTCGCCCCGAAGCAGGTGATCCCTGCCTCCTCGGCGAGGCCCCACAGCACACCAAGGTCCGGGTAGCCGGGGCTGCCGTCCCAGAGCACGATCGACGCCTGCGTGGTGAGGGCGCCGACGAGGAAGTTCCACATCATCCATCCGGTCGTCGTGAACCAGAACACCCGGTCACCGGCCTGGGCGTCGACGTGCAGGTGCATCTTCTTCAGCGTCTCGAGCAGGATCCCGCCGTGGCCGTGGACGATCGCCTTGGGGAGCCCGGTCGTCCCCGAGCTGTAGAGGACCCACAGCGGATGGTCGAACGCCAGCGGCGCGAAGACGAGGTCGTCGTCGCCGCCGTGGCGCTCGAGCTCGTCCCAGCCGAGCGCGTCGCGCAGCTCGGAGAGGTCGGGCGACGGGTCGAGGTACCCGAGCACGATCGTGTGCTCGACGGACGGGATCTCCCGCTGGAGCGCGAGGAGCACGTCACGCCGGTCGAAGTCGCGTCCGCCGTAGCGGTAGCCGTCGACGGCGAGCACGACCTTCGGCTCGATCTGCGCGAAACGGTCGACGACGCTGCGTGCGCCGAAGTCCGGGGAGCAGCTCGACCAGACCGCACCCAGCGATGCGCACGCGAGCAGGCCGACGACGGCCTCGGGGATGTTCGGGAGGTAGGCGGCCACCCGATCCCCCTCGCCGACGCCCAGGGCCCGCAGGCCGCCGGCGACCCGGGCCGTGGCCGCCTCGAGCTCGGCCCACGTGAGCTCGGAGAGCGGCCGCAGCTCGGAGCCGTGCCTGATCGCGACCTCCGTCGGATCGTGACCGCGGAACGTGTGCTCGGCGTAGTTGAGCGTGGCACCGGGAAACCAGCGCGCACCGGGCATCTCCCGTGACGAAAGCACGGATGCGAACGGCGTGCTCGACCGGACGTCGAAGTACTCCCAGAGGGCGCCCCAGAACCCCTCCAGGTCGTCGACCGACCAGCGCCAGAGCGTCTCGTAGTCCGGGAGCGTGAGGCCCCGGGTCTCCTCGAGCCAGCGGGTGAACCGGGTCAACGTGGCGCGCTCCACGCGCGCCTCGCTGGGTCGCCAGATGACCGGCGGCGTCTCCACGGGCTGATGATGCCTGTGCGCGGCGGTAGGCTCGCGGCATGGCGGCAACGCTGAGCGGCGTCGCGCTCGTCACCGGCGGCGGGCGCGGGATCGGCCGCGCGATCGCGGAGCGACTCGCCGCCGACGGTGCCCGCGTCGCGGTCGCGGCGCGCACCGCCGCGGAGGTGGAGACGGTCGCCCGGGCGATCGACGGCCTCTCCGTCGTCCTCGACGTCACCGACGCGAAGGCCGTGGCGCGCGGCGTCGCCCGGGTCGAGCGGGAGCTCGGCCCGATCGACCTCCTCGTCGCGAACGCGGGCGTCGCGCCGCCGCCACTGCCCGCCTGGGAGCAGGAGCCCCGGGAGTGGTGGCGCGTCGTCGAGGTGAACCTGCTCGGTCCCTACCTGTGCGCACACGCCGTGGTGCCCGGCATGCTCGTGCGCGGCCGCGGTCGGGTCGTCGCGGTGGCGTCGAACGCGGCCTTCGTCCCGCTCGCGACCGGCGCCTTTCCGCCGATCTCCGCCTACGCAGCGAGCAAGGCCGGACTCGTCCGGCTCGTCGAGGCGATCGCCGCCGAGGCCGCCGGCACCGGGGTGACGGCCTTCAGCGTCAGCCCGGGGACGGTGCGCACCGACATGACCCAGGGGATGTTCGAAGAGCTCTCCGAGGAGGACTGGTCGCCACCCGCGCTCGTGGCGGCGCTCGTGGCGCACATCGCGACCGGGGCGCTCGACGCCCTCTCCGGCCGCTACCTGCACGCCCGCGCCGACGACTGGTCGGCGCTCGGCGACCACGCCGACGAGATCCTCGAGCACGATCTCCTCGCGCTCCGCCTCCGGCGGCCCGAGCCCGGCTGACCCCTGCCGCACGCCGGGCACCGGCGTCCCTACCATCGAGGGCGATGCCGGTCTACATCTGTCCCAACTGCAAGGAACGGACGATCGACCTCGACGGCTACGAGGGCCTGTCCGGCTCACGGGAGCTGCAGTGCCGGAGCTGCAACTTCGGCTTTCTCTTCGAGTTGCTCGAGGACTACTACCCGGCACCCACGACCGGGCTGATCGTTCTCGACCACGACGCGCGCGTCCTGGCGTCGGGGCGGGGCGTCTTCGAGCTCACCGGCTTTCGCGAGGGCGACCTGATCGGCCGGGACGTGACGGAGGCGCTCGGCCTCTCGGACCGCGACGCGCTCGAGGTCGTGCGCGAGTGGGGAGTGCGCAAGCTCGGACAGGAGCTCACCCTGCGCACGCGGTCGGGCATCGAGAAGCAGGTCACCGTCGACCTCTTCCCCGGGTACGACGACGACGGCGGCGTGCTCGTCGCGGTGACGCCCCGCTCGTGACGTCCGGCTGACCGGTGGTCGTCGCGCACGAGCGCGGGCCTCTCGCCATGGATGGGCACACGCGCCGAGCGGCACCGGCAGTCGTCGCGCCGGGCCGCCGCGCCGGGCCGCCGCGCCGTCGGTGGATGACCCTCACGGACACCGACGTCCGGCGTAGACTGACGTTTGTGATCGTGAGGCGAAAACTCCGGGCGGCGCGCATGCGCCCATGCCGGGCGTCGAGCCGCCGATGAGGCTGGCGCTCGCACAGCTGAACGCCGTCGTCGGCGACCTGCAGGGCAACCGCGACCGCATCGTCTCGTCCGTCCGCGAGGCCCACGAGTCGGGCGCCGACCTCGTCGTCTTCCCCGAGCTCGCGATCACCGGGTACCCACCCGAGGACCTGCTGCTCCGCCCCGCGTTCGTCAAGGCGGCGCGCGCGACGCTCGCCGAGGTAGCGACGGCCTGCGACGGGATCACGGCGCTCGTCGGCTGCCCGCTGTTCGACCGTGACCTGGCGAACGCCTGCGCCGTCTGCGCCGACGGACGCGTCGTCGCGACGTACCGGAAGCACTTCCTCCCCAACTACGGCGTCTTCGACGAGCATCGCTACTTCGCGGCCGGGCAGGACCTGCTGATCCTCCGGCTCGGCGACGTCCTCGTCGGGCCGACGATCTGCGAGGACGTCTGGCAGCCCGGTCCGCCGGCGACCGACCTTGCCCTCGCGGGAGCCACGCGGGTCGTCAACCTCTCGGCGTCGCCGTTCCACGTCGGCA
>NZ_DBNHWK010000056.1:0-5968 GCF_057140465.1 Gaiella sp. | reverse complement strand
GCGGGCGCGATCCCGACCGACGTCGACGCGGCGTGGTGGGCGTTCCTCGCGGCGGCGGTCGTGCTCGCGACCGATGCCGCCCGAACCGTCGTGTCGCTGCGGACGGCGCGCCGCTTCGGGAGCGCGGCCCTGCTCTCGAACGCGTTGCACTTCGGGAGCGACCTCGTCGGCACCCTGGCCGTCGTCGGGGGCCTGGCGGCCGCGCGCGCAGGCTGGCCCCAGGGCGACTCGGTGGCGGCGCTGTTCGTCGCGCTCCTCGTCGTTCTCGCCGCTGCGCGGCTGGCGCGCCGCAACGTCGACGTGCTCATGGACCGGGCGCCGGCCGACGACGTGGCCGCCGCGCGCGCCGCGATCGCCGGGATCGAGCCGCCGGTCGAGCTGCGGCGGCTACGGCTCCGCCAGGCCGCGGGGCGTCCGTTCGCAGACGTCGTGATCGCCGTCTCGCCGGGTGCCGGGGTCGCACAGGGGCACGCTGCAGCCGACCGTGTCGAGGTGGCGCTGGCGCGGGCCCTCCCGGGGGCGGACGTCGTCGTCCACGTGGAGCCGGCGGCCGCGACGGGCAGCCTCGACGAGCGCATCCGCGCCGCGGCGACGTCCGTCCCTCGCGTGCGCGACCTCCACGACCTGTCGGTGATCGACGTGGGCGAGGACGGCGTCGAGGTGTCGCTGCACCTGAAGCTCCCGGGAGGCCTCGCGCTCGCCGAGGCGCACACGGTCGCCGAGGAGGTGGAGCGGACGATCGTCCGCGCGGTGCCCGAGGTGATCGCCGTGCAGACGCACCTCGAGCCGCTGAAGGAGCAGGCGGAGCTCGTCGACGTCGCCGACCGAGACGTTCGCCTGGGGAGCATCGTCGCCGCCGCGGTCGGCGCTGAGCCCGTGGAGCTCCGGCTCCTGCACACGGACGAGGGGCTCGTGGTGTTCGTCACGCTCGGGCTCGCGCCGGGCGGCTCCCTCGCGGACGCGCACGAGACGGCGTCCGCCGTCGAGGCGCGGGTGCGAGCTGCGGTGCCGGGCGTCGCCGACGTGATCGTGCACACGGAGCCGGCGGGCGACGTCTAACGTGCAGCCGTGAAGCTGTGCATGTTCCACCCGGTCGACCGGCCGATGGAGCGCGGCTGGGTCGGGCGCGTCGAGGACGACCGGGTCGTCCATCTCGCGGCCCAGACGCTGCAGCACTTCTTCACGGGCGGGGCGCGGGCGCGGGAGCACGACGAGTACGCCCGGGACGCGGTGCGGCTGCTCGCGCCCGTGCCGCATCCGCCGTCGATCCGCGTGTTCGAGCGGGACGAGAGCTTCGCCTTCGCGAACCCGGCGGCGGTCGTGGGCCCGTCGTCGGAAGCGCCGGCACCCGCGAGCCCGCTCGTCGTGCTGCCCCGGCTCGCCGGGGTGATCGGCGCCGAGGGCACGATCGCCGGGGTCACGCTGTTCCTGGAGGTGCGGGCGGCCGGGCTCGATCCGCCGAAGGACCGCGACTTCGCCCTGGGCCTCGGCCCCGTCGTGGTGACGACGGACGAGCTGCTCGGATCGGACCTCGGGATCGCCGTGCGGGTGGACGGGGAGGAGCGGCTCGCGGCGTCCGCGTCCGGCGTCGACTGGGAGACGATGCGCAGGACGGCCGCGGCCGGGACGCTGCTCCGCACCGGCGACGTCCTCGCCGCACCGGCGGTCGCGCGCGTCGAGGGACTGGCGCTGCCGGCGCGCATCGACGTCGATGCGCCGGCGATCGGTGTGCTCACGATCTCCGTCGGATGAGCGTCACCGGGAAGACGATGCCCGTCGTCGTCGACTGGGACGGAACGGTGACCGAGCGGGACACGCTGCACATGCTGATCGAGCGGTTCGGTGACCTCGAGGTGTTCCACGCGCTCGAGGAGGCGATCGGGCGCAGGCTCACCCTGCACGAGGTGATCGCCGCCGAGATGCGCACCGTGCGCGTCCCGCTCGACGAGGCCGTCGCGTGGCTGCTGGAGCGGGTGCGGCTCCGGCGCGGGTTCGCCGGTTTCGTGGCCCGGCACGACCCGCTCGTCGTCTCGGCGGGCTTCCACGAGCTGATCGAGCCCGTGCTCGCACGGGAGGGGATCGTCGCGCGGGTCGTCGCGAACCGCGTCGATCCGCGCCCCGAGGGCTGGGAGGCGTCGTTCCGCGCCGCCGAGCCGTGCGAGGTGTGCGGGGAGCCGTGCAAGCGCCACTCGGTGCGCGACCTCGACCGGTTCGTGTTCGTCGGCGACGGCGTGTCCGATCGGTGCGTCGCCCTCGCGGCGGACCGTGTGTTCGCCCGGGCCGGGCTCGCCGACTGGCTCGGCGCGCAGGGCGTCGCGTACGAGCCGTTCGAGGACTTCGTCCGGCTCGGCGCCGACCTCGCCGGCTGACCGCGACGCCCGTACGGGTGGCCCGTTCGCCGCTGTGCGGCGCGGACGGCGTACCGCCGAGAGCGGCCGCACGAGTGGGCGTGGAGGGGCGCGGGGCCGGAGCGCCGGCGGCGGCCGAGGGGGGTGGCCACCGCCGGCTCCCTCAAGCGTACGCCCTCGCGCCCGGCTCCGGTGCCTCGGTCCCGGACGTCGGTCATCGCCTATCGTCTCGCCCGTGGGTGTGCGCCAGGCGACTCCGGCAGACCTCCCGTCGGTCGGGGCGCTCGCGCTCGCCTTCGAGCAGGAGGTGCCGTCGCCCGCGCACGTGGACGTCGACCGGGCGCGCGAGCTCGCGGAGATCGACGAGATCGTGGCCTCCGGGCTCGGCTTCGTCCACGAGGAGGACGGTCGCGTCGCCGCGTTCGCGCTCGCGCGCATGCGCGACGGCTCCCGGGCCGTGCTCAGCGACCTCTACGTCGAGCCCGCCGTCCGCAACCGCGGGGTCGCGGCGGAGCTTGTGACGGCGGTCGCGGACGCCGTCCGGGAGCGCGGTGCCGGCCACCTCGAGCTGGAGGTGCTGACGGCGAACACACGAGCGCGCTCCGTGTACCAGCGATGGGGCTTCCGCGAGTTCGTCCTCACCGCGTCGGCGCCGATCGAGGAGCTGCTCGAGCGGCTGCGGCCGGAGCGGCACGCCCAGTCGTACGGCTCGATCCACGTGCAGAACGACGATCGCGGATGGGTGGAGAAGACCGCCTCCGAGTTCGCGCCCCGCATCGGGTCGCCCGGGAGCCGCGTCGAGGGGCCGCGCAACGGGTGGACGGCCGTGTACGACCCCGTCATCGACACCGACCCGAACGCGATGCTGCGGTACGCGCGGGAGCTGTCGGACAGGATGGGGGCGGTCGTCGTCGCCCTGGCGCTCGAGGTCGACCAGGTCGTGCGCCTGATCGCGCTCGACCGCGGCGGCATCGTCGACGAGTACCTGTCGGTCCCGGAGTTCTACGGGTCGCTGCCTCCGGGGGACGTGATCGGGCTCGCCGCGAACCCGACGGTGCTCGCCCGCCTCACCGGTGCCGAGCCGGCGGCGGTGCGAACGGTGGCACGGACGGCGGAGACGCCCGCGGGGCTCCCGCCGGCCGCGGACCTGCTCGCGGAGATCGCCACGGTGCTCGGCATCGAGGGCGCCACCTACGGGTTCGCCGGGCCCGAGGCGGACGGCGCCGGAGGGTGATCGTGCTCGGCGACCACGTGCCCGCGTGGGTGCTCCACGCACCCGCCGTGGTCGGTGTCGGCCTCCGGTCGACGGCGTCGGCCGTGGCGACCGCGGGCCGCAGCTCCTCCGTGTGGGCGACCGCCACGAGGTGCTCACCGTCGACGGGGCACGGGCCGTGGCCGCTCTCGCGCGCTTCCGCCCCCACGGGCGCGGCCCATCAGTCATCCTGACGCCGTGGACGAGATCACCGTGGACGAGCTCGCAGCACGCGTCGGGGAGGACGATCTCGTGTTGCTCGACGTGCGCAGCCGCGGCGAGTTCCTCGGTGCGCTCGGCGCCCCGTGCGACCCCAGGCAGGGGCGCATCCCCGGGGCGCGGCATCTCGACCTCGCGGACCTGCTGCGCCTGTCCCCCGAGGAGGTACGGGAACGCGTCGGCGCCCCCGAGGGTGCCGAGGTGATCGCGTACTGCCACTCGGGCAACCGCTCGGCCCACGCGGTGGCGATCCTGGGCGCCGCGGGGTACGCCGCCAGGAACTACGCGGGCTCCTGGCACGAGTGGTCGCACGACCCGACGCTGCCCCTCGAGCAGGGCTGACCGGCAGGGTCGCGAGCGTCACGGGCCCGGACGGGCCGATCCTGTCTCCGCCGCGGCATCGAGGAAGCCCCGGCAGAGCGCCCGCCCGTGCGTGTTCCACCGGCCGAGGTTCTCGTCGGTCTCTCGTCGCATCTCCTCCTGCGGCTTCGGCAGCTCGGCGTGACCGAGGGAGCACCAGTGGTCCACCATCAGGCGTGTCACCTCCGGGTGGAACTGGACGCCCCAGACGCGGTCGCCGAGACGGTACGCCTGCCGCGCGAGCGGGCTCGTGCCGAGGAGCGTGGCCCGGCCCGGGAGCTCGAACGTGTAGTAGTGCCACTGGAAGGCCGTGAACCGCACGGGGAGGGCGCCGAGCACCGGGTCGTCGCTCCCGTCGTCGGTGAGCTCGACCTCGTGCCAGCCGACCTCCGGCTGCTCGGCCGGGCCGACCCAGGCGCCGGCCGCGCGCGCGATCAGCTGTGAGCCGAGGCAGACACCGAGCATCGGCACGCCTGCGTCCAGCGAGTCCCGGAGGAACGCGGCCTCCGACGGGATCCACGGGTGCTCGGCGTCCTGGTCCGGGTGTGCCGCCCCGCCGAACACCATCACCGCGTCGAAGTCGCTCGGGCGTCCGGGCGCGTCGCGCGTCGGCGTGAGCCAGCGGACGAGCGTGTCACCGCGGTCGTCGACGACCGACTCGAAGAGCCCGCCGCCACCCATCGGCGCCGGCTCGTGCGTGATCGAGAGGACGCGCACGCGCGGGACTGTAACCACCGGTCGGCAGCGGGTCAGAAGAGGGTCAACTCGGTGGGCGGGGGCTCCACCGCCCCCGTCGCCTCGATCCCGGCCTCGTCGAGCAGCCCCCGGAGGATCGCGGCGCTCCGCGGGGCGAAGTCGTCGCGGTTGTTGTTGAAGAGCGCGTACACCTCCTCGGCGTCCGTCGCCAGGCGGCGGATCGGCTCGACCCACTCGGCGAGCTCCTCCGTGGCGTACATCCAGTCGAAGCGGTCGGCCGCGGAGCCGCCGCGGACGTTCCACGTCTGCGCGTTCCGCCCGTGGAAGCGGATGTAGGCGACGGGATGCGTGCCGGCCGCGACCCGCGGCGACACGTTCGACGCCCGTGTCAGCGGGCTGTCGACCGAGACGTAGGCGAGCCCGTGGCGCTCGAGGAAGGCCAGCGTGTCGGCGCGCTCGTCGTCGGCCATCCAGGAGCGGTGGCGGAACTCGACGAGCGGCACGAGCGGCGCGAGGCGATCCGGCGCGCGGGCCAGGTCGGCGAGCGCTTCGGGTGACTTCCGGAAGCGCGGGTGGTACTGGAGGAGGACGCCGCGGAGCTTCCCCGAGAGCTCGAGGGGCTCCATCGCCCCCCGGAACTGCCGGAACGCCTCGTCGGTCGGGTCGCCCTCGTGCCAGGTCATCGCCGCGCTCGCCTTGACGTGGAACACGAAGTCGTCCGGTGTCCGCTGCGCCCACCGTGCGGTGACCGCGGGGTCGGGGAGCGCGTAGTACGGGGAGTCCACCTCGACGGTGTCGAACCGCTCGGCGTAGTAGCGGAGGCGCTTCTCGGCGGTGGAGACCCCGCGCGGATACCACGTGCGCAGCAGGCCCTCGTCGGCCCAGCTGCACGTCCCGAGGCGGACGGTCGTCATGGGTGAATCGTGCCGGGCACCGGGACACCGGTGCCCGGCACGGGGTCGAGCGCTACTTCTTCCGGAACAGCTTCGACTGCACCGTGAACCCGTTGACCGTCGGGTTGATGCACGGCACCGGAAGCCCGGCGGAGAGCGCCTGGCACAGCGGCGGCGCGGGCGCCGGGGCGGCGATCGCA
>NZ_DBNHWK010000055.1:0-87162 GCF_057140465.1 Gaiella sp. | reverse complement strand
CCGCCCGCGACCGACCTCGCACTCGCCGGCGCGCAGCTGCTCGTCAACCTGTCCGCATCACCGTTCCACGTGGGCAAGGCCGAGGACCGGGAGGAGATGCTCGTCACCCGCGCCCGCGACAACGCGTCCTACCTCGCCTTCTGCAACCTCGTCGGCGGCCAGGACGAGCTGGTCTTCGACGGGCACTCCGTCGTGCTCGACGACGAGGGCGAGGTGATCGCCCGCGCACCCGGCTTCGAGGAGGCGTTGCTCCTCGTCGACCTCGACCCGACGGAGGCGATCGGGCGGCGCCTGCGGGACGTGCGGCGGCGGGAGCTCGACCGCGCCCGCGGCGTTCGGGCTCCCGTGGAGGTCGTCGACCTCTCCCCTCCGCGCACGGCGTCCGCCGGCACCGCCGCGCACGTCGTGCCGTTCGAGCACGACCTCGAGCAGATGCGTCGTGCGCTCGTGACGGGCGTGCGGGACTACGTGGAGAAGAACGGCTTCGGCGACGTCGTGATCGGCGTGAGCGGAGGCATCGACTCCGCGCTCACGACCGCGCTCTGTGTCGACGCCCTCGGGCCGGAGCGCGTCCACGCCGTGTCGATGCCCTCCCGGTACTCGTCGCAGGGCACGCGGGACGATGCGCGCGCCCTGGCCGAGAACCTCGGCGTCGACTTCCGCGAGATCGCGATCGAGACCGTCGTCGAGGTGTTCGACGGGGCGCTCGGAGGGCTCGCGGGGCTGGCGGCCGAGAACCTGCAGGCGCGGATCCGCGGCACGATGCTGATGGCGCTCTCGAACACGAACGGCTGGCTCGTGGTCGCGACGGGGAACAAGTCCGAGATGGCGGTCGGCTACGCGACGCTCTACGGGGACATGGTGGGAGGCTTCGCCCTCCTCAAGGACGTGTTCAAGACCGACGTGTTCCGTCTCGCGCGCTACCTCAACGAGCGGTCCGGCCGGGAGCGGATCCCGGTCAGCACGATCGAGCGCGCGCCGACGGCCGAGCTCCGTGCCGACCAACGGGACGACCAGTCGCTGCCGCCGTACGAGGAGCTCGACCCGGTGCTCGAGGCGTACGTGGAGCTCGACCGCTCGCGCGAGGAGCTCCTCGCCGAGTTCGTCCCGTCGACGGTCGAGCGGACGCTCGCGCTCGTCGACCGGGCCGAGTACAAGCGGCGCCAGGCGCCGCCGGGCGTGAAGCTGCGGCCCCGCGCGTTCGGACGGGACTGGCGGCCGCCGATCACGAGCCGCTGGCACGGCTGAAGCGACCAGCGCCCGTACGGCCCCGTGCGATCGGGCGCGGATCGACCCGACGTCTTGACAGGCACTCCGTAAGTGATAACTTACGGTAAGTGTCAACTTACGAAATAGCACTCGACGCGCTCGGCGACCCGACTCGCCGGCGGATCTTCGACCTCCTGCGCCGACGCCCGAGAACCGTGTCCGCGCTCGCGGCGGAGCTCCCTGTCAGCCGCCCGGCGGTGTCGCAGCACCTCCGCGTGCTCCGCGACGCCCGGCTCGTGTCGCATCGCGCGGAGGGCACGAAGCACGTCTACGAGGTCACACCCGAGGGGCTCGACGAGCTGCGCACGTGGCTCGAGGGCTTCTGGGACGAGGCGCTCGACCGCTTCGCAGAGGCGGCCGAGCAGAGAGGACGGGACAGATGAGCGAGACGGCAACCGTCGCCGCGATCACGAAGTCGGTACACGTGGAGTGCGAGCCGGAGCGGGCGTTCCGGGTCTTCACGACCGAGATCGGCACGTGGTGGCCGGTCGAGACGCACTCGTTGAACCCGGGCGAGGTCCGCGAGGTCGTGTGGGAGGAGCGCGCGGGCGGAGAGGTCTACGAGCTCTCTCTCGCCGGCGATCGCTGCCGCTGGGCGACCGTGCTCACGTGGGAGCCGCCCACGAGGCTCGTGATCGCCTGGCAGGTGAACCCCGATCGGCTCGGCACGGAGATCGAGGTTCGGTTCACGCCGGAGGACGGCGGCACGCGCGTCGACCTCGAGCATCGCGGCTGGGAGCGGATCCCCGACCCCGCCGAGATGCGTGCCGGCTACACGACGGGATGGGATCACGTGCTCGGGCGCTTCGAGAAGCGCTTCGCGCAACCCTAGACGCCGACGTCGACCGGCTCGGGCGGCGGCCCGTCGCGCAGCAGCTCCGACAGCAGCTCGGGCAGCCTGGTCGGCGCGAACAGCGTTCCCGCTGCCGCTCCGAGCTCGGCCTGGGTCCACCAGCGCACGGCCGTCACGCCCTCGGCGCGGAGCTCGCTGCGCGTGAGTCGCGGCCGCAGCTCGAACGGCGTGGAGACCCGCTGGAGGCGGTAGCGCTCGGTCTGGCCGTCCCACCGGCCACCACCGAGAGGCACGACGTGCGTCCGCGTCCACACGACGGGGCCGAGCTCGCCGGGCGACAGGCCGAGGCCGAGCTCCTCGTCGAGCTCGCGCACGAGCGCGTGCTCTTCCGCCTCGCCCGGCTCGATCCCACCGCCCGGCGTCGCCCAGACCACGCGGTCGGGAAAGCGAAAGCGGACGAGCACGACGCGATCGTCCGGGTCGACGACGATCGCGCGCACCGCCGGTCGCAGACGGAGCCCGCCCATCACGGGCAGCCTACGGGCGGCCGAGGCGAGCGCCCCCGGTCTCCTCGTCGACGAGCCGCCGCAACGCCCGGAACCAGCGGAGCCGCTCCGCCCAGGGAACGGCGGCGTTCGCGGGCGAGGTCGACGGCAGGACGAACAGGCGCGTGGCCCCGAGCACGCGTCCCTGCAGCCCGTGCTCGGGTCGCTCGCCGAAGGGACCGCGGTACGCCTCCTTCCCGACGAAGGCGATCACGCGCGGACGCAGGTCGGCCGCGATCGCCTCGAGCCGTCGCGCCGAGCCCTCGAAGTCAGCCCGACGCAGGTCGCCGGAGCCCCTCGTCGTCCGGTACGCCGCGTTCGTGATCCCGATCCCGAGCGCGAGCAGCGCGAACTGCTCGTCCGGGGCGTACTGCCGGTCCATGAAGCCCGCCGCGTGGAGCAGCCGCCAGAAGTCGTTCCGCGGGTTCGCGAAGTGCGCGGCGGCCGCCGCGGACACCCGGCCCGGGTTGATCCCACAGAAGACGACGTCCAGCCCCGGCGCGAGAACGTCGGGAACTGCGCTCGGCGTGACGCTCAGGCCGCTTCGGCCTCCCGCGCTGCGATCTGCTCCTCGTACTCCCGTCGCATCCGCTCGAAGAGCACCGCGGCACCCTCGTGGTCGTCGGCGGCATGAGGGTGGAGGATCCTGATCGAGTCCTCGCGGTTGCCCACCCAGCCGTAGCAGCGGAGGTAGCACTCCGCCTCGGTCAGTGAACGCAGCCGTTGCATGGCGGCACGGTAGGCAACGGTCCGGACGGTATGGTGCGCGCATGGCCACCGTTCGCGCACGGGTGTTCTCGTTCGGCGTCTCGCTCGACGCCGACTGGACGGCGACGAGCGACCGAGGGGGCAGTCCGCTCCCCCACGAGAGCGAGGCCTGGACGCCCGAGCACCTCCTGCTCGCCGGCCTCGCACGCTGCTCGCTGACCGCGCTCCGCTTCCACGCCAAACGGGCGGGGATCCCCGTCGCGGCGGAGGCCGAGGCGAGCGGGACCGTGACACGCCGCGAGTCGGACGGTCGCTTCGCCTTCGTGGAGATCGACGTCGCTGTGCGCGTCACCACGGACGCACCCGTGGACGACGACACTCTGCGCGGGTTGCTCGCCAGCGCGGAGCGGGACTGCTTCGTGGGCGCGTCCCTGACGGTGGCTCCGCGCTACACGTGGACCGTGAACGGCACGGTCGTGGTGTGAGCGCGACGCTGCTCGACGTCGACCGCGTCCGCAACGGCTACCGCGCGCTGCAGCGTCCGCTCGCGTTCCTCGACGCCCCCGGCGGGACGCAGTGCCCGGATGCCGTGATCGACGCGATCACCGCGTACCTGCGCGAGGACAACGCGAACGTCGGAGCGCCGTACGGGACGTCGCAACGCACGGACGCCCTCGTCGAGCGCGCGCACGGGCGCGCCGGCGCCTTCCTCGGCTGTGATCCCGGCACGGTGGCGTTCGGCCAGAGCATGACCGCGCTCAACTTCCTGCTCACGCGCGCGCTCGCGCGCGACCTGGAGCCGGGAGACGAGGTGGTCGTCACGCGCCTCGATCACGACGCGAACGTCGCGCCGTGGCTCGCGCTGCAGGACGACGTCGGGATCGTCGTCCGCTGGGTGGACGTCCGCGACGACCTCTCCCTCGATCTCGAAGGGCTCCGCGACACGCTGTCGTCGAGGACGCGCGTCGTCGCCTTCCCGGCCGCGGCGAACTCGGTCGGCACCGCACCGGACGTCCGCGCCGTCGCCGACCTCGCCCACGAGGCCGGGGCGCTCGCGTGGGTGGACGCGGTCCACTACGCGCCGCACGGCCCGATCGACGTCGGCGCGTGGGACGTCGACGTGCTCCTCTGCTCGCCGTACAAGTTCTTCGGGCCGCATCTCGGCATGGCCTGCGGGAAGGAGGAGGTGCTGCGGGCGTGGCGCCCGTACAAGGTGCGCCCCTCGGCCGACGAGCCCGTCGGCCGCCGCTTCGAGCTCGGGACACTGCAGCACGAGCTGCTCGCGGGGTTCGTCGCCGCCCTGGACTACCTCGACGGGCTCGGCTGGGAGACGATCGTCGCGCACGAGCGGCTGCTCGGCGAGCGGTTCCTCGCCGGGCTGCCCGACGGGATCGAGCTCTACGGGCTCCCGACGATGGAGGGACGCGTGCCGACGTTCTGCTTCAACGTGCCCGGGACGACGCCGGCGGAAGCGGCGAGGCACCTCGCAGACCGACACGACGTCGCCGTGTGGTGGGGGAACTACTACGCACTCGAGACGATGCGCCGCCTCGGGCTCGATCCCGAGTCCGGAGCCGTACGCGCAGGGTTCGTGCACTACAACACCGCCGAGGAGATCGACCGTCTCCTCGCGGGCCTCGGCGACCTGCTGTGAGGGTCCTCCTCCTCGGGGGCCCGAAGTTCGTCGGACGGGCCGTGATCGAGGCCGCGCTCGCGCGCGGGCACGAGGTCACGCTCTTCAACCGCGGGCAGACCAATCCCGAGCTCTACCCCGACGTCGAGCGCCTCGTCGGCGACCGCGACGGTGGCCTCGACGCGCTCCGCGGCCGGAGCTTCGATGTCGTCGTCGACACGAGCGGCTACGTGCCGCGCATCGTTCGGCAGTCGGCGGAGCTGCTCGCCGAGGCCGTCGACCGCTACGTGTTCGTCTCGAGCGTCTCCGTCTACGCGTCCTTCGGCGCCTCGATGACGGAGGCCGGCCCGGTGGCCACGCTCGACGACCCTGCCACCGAGGACGTGCAGGCGGCGTACGGCGCGCTGAAGGCAGCGTGCGAGGCCGTGGTCGAGGAGGCCTTCCCGGACCGCGCCCTCCACGTCCGTGCGGGGCTGATCGTCGGCCCGTGGGATCCGACCGGGCGCTTCACGTACTGGCCGCACCGGGTCGCACGCGGCGGCGACGTGCTCGTTCCGGGGCCGCTCGACCGGCCGGTGCAGCTCGTCGACGTGCGCGACCTCGCATCGTGGATGCTCTATGCGACGGCGGTCGGGCCCGTCAACGCGACGGGATCGTGGACGATGCGCGACGTGTTCGACGCGTCCCGGTCGGTCTCGGGGAGCGACGCGCAGGCGGTCGAGGTGGACGAGCGGTTCCTCGTCGAGCGGGAGGTCGGCCAGTGGATGGAGCTCCCGCTGTGGGTCGACACGCACGACCCGGAGTGGGGGTCGTTGATGGACGTGGACGTGTCCCGTGCCGACGCTGCCGGCCTGCGCCTCCGACCTCTCGAGGACACGGTGCGGGGAGCGCTCGCGCATGCGGAGCCCGTCGACGGCGTCGGCCTGACCGCCGAGCGCGAGCGCGAGCTGCTGGCCGCGTGGCGCGCGGGCGGTCAGAGCCCGGCCGGCGGCTCGTAGCCCGCGGCACGGATCGCCGTCGCGGCGAGCGCCTCGTCGTCAGGCCCCGGCAGCCCGCTCACCCCGACGGCGCCGACGCGGACGGTGCCGTCGAACGCGGCCACGCCCCCGCGGAAGAAGGAGAACTGCGGGTCGAAGCTCGCGAGCTCGGTCGGCGCACCTCCGACCTTGTCGGCGAGCGCACCCGTCGTCGACACGTCGCTCCGGGCTGCCGTGTACGCCTTGCGCCGTGCGTTCTCGTACGTATCCCGGGCCGCACCGTCCATCGCGAGCCCGGCGACGACCTCGCCGTGGGTGTCCGCGACGACCACGGACACCGGCCCGGCGGCGGCTTCGAGCACGGCGCGGATCGCCGCGAGCGCACGGTCGTGGGTCACCACGCGATCCTCTCACGTGTCGGGCGCTGCAGGCACGGCTAGCATGGCCCCGATGCCCGTCTTCGAGCTCACGCGCCTGGCGAACGGCACCCGCGTCGTCACCGCGCCGATGTCCCATGCACAGTCGGTGACCTGCGTCGTCATGTACGCCGCGGGGTCTCGCTACGAGACGGCCGAGGCGAGCGGGATCGCGCACTTCGCGGAGCACATGTTCTTCAAGGGCACCGAGCGTCGCCCGGACGCCCGCGCGATCTCCACGGAGATCGACGGGATCGGAGGCGAGTTCAACGCCTTCACCGGCAAGGAGGTGACGGCGTACTACGTGAAGTGCGCCGCGGAGGGCCGCGACCTCGCGCTCGACGTGCTCGCGGACATGCTGCGGCACTCCCTGTTCGACGCGGAGGAGATCGAGCGCGAGAAGGGCGTGATCGTCGAGGAGATGAACATGTACTTCGACACGCCGCGCAGCTACATCGGCTCGGTCTACGAGCGGCTCCTCTACGGCGACCAGCCGCTCGGGTGGGACATCATCGGCCGCAAGGAGTCCGTGCAGGCGGCGACACGCGAGACGTTCACCTCGTTCATCGACGGCTGGTACCGGCCGGACCGGACGATCATCGGCGTCGGCGGACAGGTCGGCGACGGGCTCCCCGCGCGGCTCGAGGCGCTGTTCGGTGACGCCGACGCGCGGGCGACCGGCGCCGCGCAGCCGGCCAGCTTCTCCGAGACCGGCGCCGTCGCCGTGCACACGAAGCAGTCCGACCAGGCGCACCTGATCCTCGGCGCCCGGGGGTACCCGACGACCCACCCCGACCGCTACGTCGCCCAGCTGGTCGCGACGATCCTCGGCGGCGGCATGTCCTCACGGCTCTTCACCGAGGTCCGCGAGCGGCGCGGGCTCGCGTACTACTGCTTCGCGTCGTCCGGGTCGTATGCGGACGCGGGCTCGCTCTCGGCCCAGGCGGGAGTCGACATCAACCGCATCGACGACGCCGTCTCGACGATCGCCGGAGAGCTCCGCAGGATCGCGGTCGAGCCCGTCCCCGCGGAGGAGCTCGAGAAGGCCCGCAACTTCGCCAAGGGTCGCTTCGTGCTCGGACTGGAGAGCCCGCACGGCACGATCATGTTCGGTGTCCGCCGAACGGCGCTCGAGGGCGAGCCGCGGGAGCCGGCCGACGTGCTCGCGGGCCTCGACGCGGTCACCGTCGAGGACGTGCAGCGCGTCGCGCAGGACATCCTCGGCGACCGCCTCTTCCTGTCCGTGATCGGGCCGTTCGACGACCCGACGCGCTTCGAGGGCCTGCTCGCCGCCTAGCGCCCGCCCCGCTCCGCCGGCGGGTCCTGCGAGCCGGTCGGCCGCCCTACGCGTCCGGCTCCAGCAGCGGCTTCTTCGGCGAGGTCTTGCCGCTCGAGGTGGGAGCCGTCTTCGTCGCCTTCTTCTTCGCGGCCTTCTTCTTCGCGGCCTTCCTCTTCGGCGCCTGCGTCGCGAGCGTGTTCGCGGGCGCCGTCGCCACCGGCCCGTCACCGTCGCCCGGCGGGGCCACGTAGGCCTGCCCCACTCCCGGGACTGCGAGCGCACCGACGCCGAGCGCGACGGCGATGCCCTCCTTCAGGCCATGGGCTTCGAAGTCGTCGTCCTGCGGGTCGGGATGGGTGGTCTCGTCGGACATACGCCCTCCTTCGATGGTGACTCTGCGCACAAGACGGGCCGGCGGGCAGGATTCTTCCACACCGGCGGCAGATCGCGAACGCCCGCGACCGGGGAGCATGGACCGGCCGGAGCCGTCGGGAGCGCTGGGCTCTCAGTCCTCGGACGGGGCGTCGGCCGCGCGCTCCGCGATCTCGGAGACGACCGCCGGGTCGGCGAGCGTCGTCGTGTCGCCGAGCGGACGGTTCTCGGCCACGTCCCGCAGCAGGCGGCGCATGATCTTGCCCGACCGCGTCTTCGGGAGCTCCGGCGTGAAGACGACGTTCGCCGGCTTCGCGATCGGGCCGATCTTGTCCGCCACGTGGTTGCGGAGCTCGGCCATCAGCTCGACGGTGGGGTCGACGCCGCCCTTCACGGTCACGTAGGCGACGATCGCCTGCCCCGTGGTCGCGTCCGAACGCCCGCAGACCGCCGCCTCGGCGACGTTCGGGTGGTCGACGAGCGCCGACTCCACCTCGATCGTCGAGATCCGATGGCCGGAGACGTTCATGACGTCGTCGACGCGCCCGAGGAGCCAGAAGTCTCCGTCCTCGTCGATGCGTGCGCCGTCACCCGCGAAGTAGAGGCCGGGCGCGCGCGTCCAGTACGTCTCGCGGAACCGGGCGTCGTCGCCGTAGATGCCGCGCGTCATCGCCGGCCACGGGCTCTTGATCACGAGGTAGCCGCCGCCGCCCGGGCCGACCTCGTTCCCGGCCTCGTCGATCACGGCGGCCTCGACGGTGGGGAACGGCTTGGTCGCAGAGCCGGGCTTCAGCGTCGTGATCCCGGGCAACGGCGTGATCAGGACCATCCCCGTCTCGGTCTGCCACCACGTGTCGACCACGGGACAGCGGCCACCGCCGATGTGCTCGTGGTACCAGACCCACGCCTCGGGGTTGATCGGCTCGCCCACCGAGCCGAGCAGCCGGAGCGACGTCAGGTCGTGGCGCTGCGCGTGCTCCGGCCCCCACTTCATGTGCGAGCGGATCGCCGTCGGCGCCGTGTACAGGATCGTCACGCCGTAGCGCTCGACGACGTCCCACCACCGGGCCTTGTCCGGGAAGTCGGGCGTGCCCTCGAAGAGCACGCTCGTCGCCGCGTTGCAGAGCGGCCCGTAGACGATGTAGCTGTGACCGGTGATCCACCCGATGTCCGCGGAGCACCAGTAGACGTCCGTCTCCGGCTTGAGGTCGAAGATGTACGAGTGGCTCGCGGCCACGCCGACGAGGTACCCGCCCGTCGTGTGCATGATCCCCTTCGGCTTCGCGGTCGTCCCGGACGTGTACATGAGGAAGAGCAGCGCCTCGCTGTCCATCGGCTCGCACGGGCACGTCGCGGGGTCGTCGGAGACGTCGAGGTCGTGGTACCAGGTGTCGCGCCCCGAGGCCATCGGCACGTCGCGCCCGGTGCGGCGGACGACGAGGCAGCGCTCGACGCTCGGCGCCACGGCCATCGCCTCGTCGGCGATGTGCTTCAGCGGCACGGTGCCGCCGCGCCGCCAGGCCTCGTCCTGCGTCACGAGCACCGTCGCGCCGAAGTCGTTCATGCGGTCGGACAGCGACTCGGCCGAGAAGCCGCCGAAGACGACGGTGTGGGCGGCGCCGATCCGCGTGCACGCGAGCATTGCGATCGCGAGCTCCGGGACCATCCCCAGGTAGAGCGCGACGTGCGAGCCCTTCTCGACGCCGAGCTCCTTCAGGGCGTTCGCGAAGCGCACGACCTCGCGCTGCAGGTCGGCGTAGGTGAGCACGCGGCGGTCGCCCTCCGGCTCGCCCTCCCAGAAGAAGGCGACGCGCTCGCCGAGCCCGTCCTCCACGTGCCGGTCGACGCAGTTGAAGCAGACGTTGAGCGACCCGCCCGTGAACCACTTCGCGTACGGAAGGTTCCATTCGAGCACCGTGTCGAAGGGCTCGAACCAGGTCACGCGCTCCCGCCCCTCGCGACTCCAGAACGCCTCCGGCGCGACGTCGTAGATGCCGGGTCGTGCGTTCGCCTGCGCCGCGAACGCGGGCGAGGGCGGGTAGCGGCGCTCCTCGAGCAGGAGCGTGTCGATCGCCTGGTCGCTCATCCGTCTCAGACCTCCAGGTCGTAGGGGAAGTCGGTCAGCACCTCGCAGCCGTCCTCGGTGACGAGGACGAGGTCCTCGAGGCGCACGCCGCCGACGCCGGAGCGGTAGACGCCCGGCTCCAGCGTGATCACGTCGCCCGCGACGAGCTCCCCCCCTGGGAGGATGCCGAGGTACGGCTGCTCGTGCACGTCCAGCCCGACGCCGTGGCCGAGGCCGTGGAAGAAGCCGTCTGCGAGCACCTCGCCCTCGGGCTTCGTGCGCCCCGTCGGGTAGCCCGCCCCCTCGATGACGTCGCACACCGCGTCGTACACGGACCGGCAGTCGACGCCCGGATGGATCATCGCCGCCGAGATCTCGAGCGTCTCGCGGGAGAGGCGGTGCCACTCGCGGACGTCGTCCGACGGCTCGCCGGCGACGAACGTCCGCGTCATGTCGGCGAAGCACGCCGTCTCGCGGTCGCGGGGCCACAGGTCGACGACGACGGGCTGGCCCGGTGCGATCGGCCCGTGACCCATCTCGTGCCCGACCGCCCCCTGCGCGCCGGGCGCGACGATGAAGTCGTCGGACAGGCACCCGTGCTCGTCGAAGGCGCGGCCGATCTCCCGTTTCACGCGCTCCACCGTGAGCTCGGCGCCGTCGAGAACGAGGGCCCCGTTGCGGGCCGTGGCCGCGGCGAGGAGCTCGACCACCGTCCCCATGCCGGCCTCCGCCGCCTTCTGCGCGCGGCGCACGCCGGCGAGCTCGCGCCCCGACTTGACGCGCCGTCGGTCGTCGAAGTGCTCCTGGTCGACGACGAGCGCGATCCCCTCACGGCGGATGCGGTCGAGGTGCCCTGCCGGGAAGCCGTGCGGCACGACGGCCTCCCGCACCCCCGCGTGCACGCAGGCCCGGGCGACCCACTCGAGCGCGAACGACCGTGGGGCGAGGCCCTGGGCCCGCAGCTCGTCGGCGCCGATCTCCTCCAGGGAATGCGTCGTGACGTCGAGCCCGAGGGCGTCGAGCCGTGTCGCCTCCATCGCGGACACGTAGACGTGGCGGTCGCCGCCGACCTCGACGTACACGAACGGGTCGGGGACGCCGAGCGGGATCTCGTGGCGGAGCTCCATGCACCGGAACGTGTCCCCGACGATGACGACATCGGCCATCCGTCGATCCTATGCCGTCGGCGTGGTCACGGGTGGAGGCCGTACGGGAAGTCGGTCAGCACGTCGCATCCGTCCTCCGTCACGAGGACGAGGTCCTCGATCCGCACGCCGCCGAAGCCCTGTCGATAGAGCCCGGGCTCGAGGGCGATCACGTCGCCCGCGACCAGTGGGTGCCCAACGATGCCGAGCGCGGGCGGCTCGTGCACGCGGAGGCCGACGCCGTGACCGAGGCCGTGGAAGAAACCGTCGCGGAGCGCCTCCCCGTCCGGCAGCGACAAGCGTGTCGGATGCCCTCGGTCCTCGAAGTACCGACAGACCGCGGCGTTCACGTCGCGACCGTCGACACCGGGCCGCACCATGCCGAGCGCGAGCTCGAGCGCGCCGAGGCAGTCGGCGTGCCACGCCGTGATCTCGTCGTCGGGCCGACCGACGACGAACGTCCGGGTCGTGTCGGCGAAGCAGGCGCTCTCGACGTGCTGGGGGAACAGGTCGCACAGGACGACGTCGTCGTTGCCGACCCGCCCCGAGCCCGGTTCGTGGCCGTCGGCCGTCTGCGCTCCGTGGGCGACGATCAGGTCGTCGCCGCGGCATCCGTGCTCGCCGAAGACGCGTGTCGCCCGCTCCTTCAGCAGCTCGCACGTGAGCGGCTCGCCGTCGACCGTGCGTCCGCCGTCGCCCGGCTCGGAGCGCCCGAGGAGCTCGGCGACGTGACGGAGCGCGTCGTCGACCGCCGCCTGCGCGGCCCGGACGCCCACGAGCTCCGCCGCGCTCTTCACCCGCCGTCGGTCGGCGAAGAGCGCCGGGTCGACGAGGAGCTCGACGCCGTCGGCGCGCAGCGCGTCCGCGACGAGCGTCGGGAACGTCGCCGGCACGTGCGCACGCCGGATCCCGAGCGCGCGCACCCGTCGTACGCAGGCTGCCGGCCAGAGCGCGTACGGGTCGCCTCCGACCTCCTCGAGCAGCTGCTTCAGGGGGAAGCCGTCGGTCGGGACGATCTCGACGGACGGGTCGACCTGGGTGATGCGGTCGCCCTCGACGCTCCAGACGACGGCGACACGACGACCGTCGACCTCCGCGTAGAGGAAGGCGTCTCCGATCGCGACCGGGATCTCGTGCCGCAGCTCCGCGCTGTGCTCGGTGTCGCCGACGATGAGGACGTCGCCCATCCGGGGCGGAGGGTACCCATCGCTGCCTGTAGGGTGCGGCCCGTGGAAGCCGCGCTCCGGGAGCTGCGACAGCGTCTCGCCGAGGTCTCCGACCTCTCGCGGTCGGCCGGGGTGCTGGGATGGGACCAGCGCGTGACGATGCCCGTTCGCGGAACGGAGGCTCGCGCCGAGCAGCTCGCAACGCTCGCACGCATCGCCCATGAGCGGTTCACCGACGCCCAGATCGGGCGCCTGCTCGACACGTTGACCCCCCATGTCGAGTCCCTTCCGTACGACTCCGACGAGGCGAGCCTCGTCCGTGTCACCCGGCGCGACTGGGAGAAGGCGCGGAGGGTTCCCGTCGAGCTGCGCGAGCAGCTGACGAGGGCGGCCGCACGCGGCCACAACGCCTGGGTCGAGGCGCGTGCCCGATCGGACTTCGCGTCGTTCCTCCCCTACCTGCGGGAGAACCTCGAGCTGCGCAGGCGCTACGCCGAGTGCTTCGAGCCCGACGACGTCCTCTACACGGCGCTGCTCGACGACTTCGAGCCGGGCATGACGACGACGGAGGTCGCCGACGTCTTCGCGGTGCTCGCCCCGGCGCTCCGGGACCTCGTCGCCGGGGCACCGACCGTCGACGCCACGTTCCTCCACGGGCACTTCGACCCCGGGGCGCAGCGCGCGTTCGCGGAGCGCATCCTCGCGACCCTGGGGTTCGAGGAGGGCTCGTGGCGGCTCGACCCGACCGCCCATCCCTTCTGCACGTCCTTCTCGAACCGGGACGTCCGCCTCACCACGCGCTACAACGAGCGCGACCTCGAGTCGGTGTGGTCGTCGCTCCACGAGGCAGGCCACGGGCTCTACGCCCACGGGATCGCCGGCGCGCTCGAGCGCTCGCCGCTCGCAGGCGCGCCCTCGCTCGGGCTCAACGAGTCCCAGAGCAGGACGTGGGAGAACCTCGTCGGTCGGAGCCGGCCGTTCTGGGAGCACTGGTACGAGCCGCTTCGCACCACGTTCCCGGAACAGCTCGACGGCGTCGAGCTCGACGCGTTCGTGCGGGCGATCAACCGCGCCGAGCCCGGGCTGATCCGCGTCGACGCCGACGAGACGACGTACTCCCTGCACGTCATCCTCCGCTTCGAGCTCGAGCAGGCGATGCTGGCGGAGGAGATCGCTCTCGAGGACCTCCCGGAGGCGTGGAACGCGAGGATGTCCGAGCTCCTCGGCGTCGACGTCCCCGACGACGGTCGGGGCGTGCTCCAGGACGTGCACTGGTCGGGCGGCGGCTTCGGCTACTTCCCGACGTACGCGCTCGGCAACGTGATCTCGCTCCAGATCTGGTCCGTCGTGCGCGCCGCGCTCCCCGACCTCGACGCACAGCTCGCTGCGGGCGAGCTCCGGCCGCTCTCCGACTGGCTTCGCGACAACCTCTACGCGCTCGGCCGCAAGCTGACCCCGAAGGAGACGCTCGCGCGCGTGACGGGCTCCGACGCCATCGACCCGGGCCCCTACCTCGCGTACCTCGGCGCGAAGCTCGACGGCCTGCGCACGTGAGCCTGCTCGGCGAGAGCGATCGGGCGGCGGTTCGCGAGGCCTGGAGCGACCTCGAGCGGCCCGTCGACGTTCGCCTCGACCTCGGCCCCGTGGAGACGCCGGTGGCCCTTCTCGCCGCCGGCGGACGGGAGATCGACACGAACGCCGAGGCACGCGCGCTCGTCGAGGAGCTCTGCGCGCTCTCCGGACGCGTGCGACTGGACGTCGTCGAGCACGACGGGCCGGGCGTGTACCCGAGCCTGACGATCGGCCCGGGGCTCCGGTTCCTCGGGCTGCCGTGGGGGTACGAGCTGGCGACGATCGTCCACGCCGTCTCGGAGGCCGGGCGCGCCACCCCGTCCCTCGGCGAGGAGTCGCGGGCACGGCTGTCGACACTCGGGCGTGCGGTCGCGATCGACGTCTACGTCACGCCCACCTGACCGCACTGCCCGCCGGCCGTGCTGCTGGCGTACCGCTGCGCGTTGGCCGAGCCGCAGGTGACGGCGACCGCGATCGAGGCGTCCGAGTTCCCCGCCCGCGCCGACCGTCACGGGGTGCTCGCGGTGCCCGCGATCGTCGTCGACGAGCGCCCCGGCTGGACCGGATCCGTGCCGGAGGCGGTGTTCGTCGATCGTCTGCTCGCGGCGGCGGCCGCGGTCTGACGCCGGCGACGGGCGTCGGGCCCCGCTCGATCGCCCACGCCCTGCGCATCCGACGCGCGCGAGCGGCAGGCGTACACTGCACGCCGTGGAGCCGATCGAGCGGGCGAACGTGATCCTGGCCGAGTACGCGGCGATGACGCTCGCCGAGCTGCCGGTCGGCGCCGACGTGATCGACGTGCACACGCACCTGGGCCTCGACATCGACGGCATGGTCGGCGACCTCGACGAGCTCCTCGACATCCAGCAGGGGTACGGCATCACGCGCTCCTTCGTGTTCTGCCTCGACGAGCCCGACCGTCACCCGGCCTTTCGGGCCGCGAACGACCGAACGCTCGCCTTCGCCGGCCGGGGGGACGGCACGCTCGTCCCCTTCGTCCGCCTCGACCTCAACGAGGGCCCGTTCGAGGAGGCCGTCCGCTGCCTCGATCTCGGCGCCAAGGGGATCAAGCTCCACCCCCGCGCCCAGCGGTTCCTCCCCGACGACCCGCGGCTGGAGCCGATCTTCGAGCTCGCCGCCGACCGCCGCGTGCCGATCCTCATCCACGGCGGGCGCGGGCTGCCCCCGATCGCAGACGGCCTCGCCCGGCTCATGGACAGGCACGACGCGACCCTGATCATCGCCCACGCCGGGATCGTCGACCTGGCGGCGCTCGCGGCGGTGTTCTCTGGAAGGCCCCGCGTCTACTTCGACACCTCCGTCTGGAGCCCCCTCGACCTCATCGACCTCTACCGGCTCGTCTCGCCGCAGCAGATCGTGTACGCCTCCGACTACCCGTACGGACGGCAGCCGAACTCGCTGCTGATGGCGGTGCGCACCGCACGGCAGTCGGGGCTCGACGCGGACGCGCTCCGCGCGATGCTCGGCGGGAACGCGGCACGGATCGCCGACGGGCTCGATCCGCTGCCCCTGTCGCCGCCACGCGGGATCGACGAGGTGACGCACCCGGTCACGTTCGCGCGCATCCACCAGTACCTCTCGATGGCCGCGACGTCGCTGTGGCTCCGGCAGCCGAGCGACACCTTCGGCGTGCTCGGGCTCGCGCTCAACGCGTGTGACGAGCGCTCCAACGGCCACCGCGAGGAGACCGAGCAGATCCGCGAGGTGCTGGTGGCGACGCAGGAGCTGTGGACACTCGCCGGTGAGTCGAGCGACGAGGAGCTCCAGCGGCGCGCGACGCGCGGTGCGTTCCGGCTCCTCCACCTGGCGAACATCCTCGCGGTGACGAATGGCTGACCCGCGGCGGTGGACGGCGATCGCGGCGCTCGTGGCGGTGGTCGCCCTGCTCGCGGGCTGCGGAGGATCGGAGGAGTCGGCGGACGACACGACCACGGACGCGGTGGAGGAGACGCAGCCGGCCGACTCGCTCTCCACGTTCTGCGAGCCGGTCGCGGTACCCGAGGCGCGCACCGTCACGGCGGAGGCGCCCTCCGACGACCTCGACCCGGACACGACGTACCGCCTGCGGTTCGACACCAACTGCGGCGAGTTCACGGTCACCCTCGACCAGGAGACGGCGCCCGAGACGTCCGCGTCGCTCGTCGCGCTCGCCCGAGACGGCTACTTCGACGACACGGTGTTCCACCGGATCGTTCCCGGCTTCGTGATCCAGGGCGGCGACCCGACGCAGACCGGCGGCGGCGGGCCCGGCTACAGCACGGTCGACACGCCGTCGGCCGACGCCAGCTACGTGAAGGGTGTCGTCGCGATGGCGAAGACGGCGTCCGAGCCCCCGGGGACCGCCGGGAGCCAGTTCTTCGTCGTCACGGGCGACGACATCGGCCTGCCGCCGGACTACGCGATCGTGGGCACGGTGACCGACGGGCTCGACGCGGTCGAGCTGATCGGCGAGCTCGGGGACGCGTCGACCGAGCTCCCCCTCGAGCCGGTCGTGATCTCGACCGTCACCGTCGACGAGACCTGATGGGCCGAGTCGCGGCGGTGGTGCTCGCCGCGGGCGAGGGGTCGCGGTTCGGCGGGCCGAAGCAGCGACTGCTGCTGCCGCACGTGCTCGAACGCGTCGCCGCGAGCCCGGTCGACGAGATCGTCGTGGTGGAGGGCGCCTACCCTCTCGAGCCGTCGGCGGCCGGGTCGACGCCGTGCCGCGTCGTGCGCTGCGAGGACTGGCGGCGCGGCCCGGGAGCGTCGCTGCGCCGCGGGCTCCGCGCGCTCGCCCCGGACGTCGAGGCCGCCGTCGTGATCCTCGCCGACGGGCCGGAGCTGGCCCCGGAGGCGGTCGAGCGCGTGGTCGGCGCGTGGCGGTCCGGCGCCGGCCCGATCGTCGCCGCGTCGTACGGCGACGCCCGCAGTCACCCGCTCGTCGTCGGGCGCTCGGCCTGGGACGACGTGCCGGACACGGGGCTCCGCGCCCGCGCGGCCGTGCTCGTCGCGTGCGACGACCTCGGGCATCCCGGAGACGTGGACCGGCCCGAGGACATGACGGGCGACGCCTGAGCACCGGCACACCCGCACCCGGGCCCGCGGGACAGGTGGGAGCGGAGGCGACCGGCTACGAGGCGCCCGTGCCGCGGAGCTCCGCGAGCTTCTCGATCAACCCGGGCGGCATGCGCTCGGCCGCGGTCGTCCGGACATACATCCGCAGGTTGGACTCGAAGCGGTACCGCCGACGACAGTAGTCACAGCCGTCGAGGTGCACCTCGGCTTCCCGCATCTCCGCGTCACCGAGCTCACGGTCGAGGTAGCCCTGAAGCAGCTCCTCGCACTTGTCGCAGGGCTCCGGGGTCATACGATCGCCTCCTCCGCGAGTCGCTGCTTGAGCTGCCGCCGTCCGCGGTGCAGGCGCGACATCACGGTTCCGATGGGCACGTCGAGGATCTGGGCGGCGTCGGCGTAGCTGAACTCGCCGATGTCGACGAGCACGACGACGTCGCGGAAGTCGTGGGGAAGCGAGGAGAGCGCGTCGACGACCGAGTCCTGGGAGAGGCGCTCGACGACGCGGTCCTGCTCGAGCACCTCCTCGCCGGCCGACGACGCCATCTTGTTGGCGAGGTAGTAGTCGTTCTCCTCGATCGGGGTCTGGTCAGGGGCCCGTTGGACCCGCCGGCCCCGGTCGACGTTGAGGTTCGTGAGGATGCGCAGCAGCCACGCCCGCATGTTCGTCCCGGGCGTGTAGGACTGCCAGCTGCGGAATGCTCTCGAGTACGTCTCCTGCACCAGGTCCTCAGCTTCCTCTCGCGACCGGACGAGCCGACGGGCTACCCGGTAGACCTGGTCGGCGAGCGCCAGCGCCTCCTCCTCGAAGCGGACCCGGTCACGCGCCTCCGTCGCGAGCCGGCGTGCCTCGGTGTCGGGAGCGGCGTCGCCCACATGGCTACCGTAGCAGCGTCTTTCAGGCCTTCTGAACGGTCGGAGGACGGCCGGTATTCCGCCCGGTTCCGGGTCAGGCAGGGGTGAACTCGTGGAAGCCGGCAGTCGCGAGCGCCCGGACGATGGCGTCACGGCTCGTCAGGTCGTCGTCGAACGTGAGCGCCACGTGCCCCATGAGGTTGGCGTTCGCGGACTCGAGCCCGTCGTGGCCCTCCAGGGCCGCGGCGAGGCGCATCACGCAGCGCTCGCAGCGCACGCCGCTCACGTGCAGCGTCTCCGTCACCGTCGCCACACGCGGATCGTACCGCCGCCGCCCCGCGGCTCAACCGGGGGACGGCCGCCCACGAACGCCGTGCACCGGGCGCCCAGCCGCCTCCCAGGCGTAGTACGAGGCACTCGGGCCGAACGTGGGCTCGTAGCCCACGACCCGCGGGTTCCGGCCCACCTCCTTCGCCCGCTGCGCGTGCCAGAGCAGGTTCGGGTCGTCCCGCTCCTGCCACACGAGCACGAGGTGGGCGGCCGTCATGAACTCGGCGACGAACGTGCAGCCCTCGGCGGGGCACGGGAACGGATCCGTGCGGACACACCACCAGCCCTCGCGGTCGCCGCCGTCGTCATCGCTCCACAGGGCTTCGTCCTCGACGGCCGTCTCGTCAGGGAGGACGATCTGGCCGGTACCGATCCGCTCCTGCTCCACGTCGCCACAATAGAAGAGCGATGAGCGACGGTCGAGACGTCGCCGTCGTCCTCTCCGGCGGCGGCATGAACGGGATCCTGCTCGAGCTGGGCTTCCTCCAGCGACTGCGGGCAGAGCGATCGCTCTGGGAGCGGGTCGGCTGGATCTACGGGACGTCGGCGGGCGCGCTCGCGGGCACGATGGCGGCGATGGACCGGCTCGACGAGCTCGAGCGGTTCCTGATGGGGCTGCGGCCCGAGGAGACCTTCCGGCCGAACCGCCTCTGGCAGCTGCCGTTCACCGGCCTCCACGAGTACCGGCTGCCGGAGACGATCGCAGCGCGCGTCGGGCCCGCCGAGGAGCTGGTGGCCACGCTCCACGCGGCGCCGATCGAGCTCGTGGTCTGTGTCACCGACGTCGGCGACGAAGTCGGAGAGGGCGAGGAGCACGCGTTCGAGCGGACGTTCTCGTCACGGACGACGCCCCCGGAGCTCATGGGACCGGCGATCCTCGCGTCTGCCGCGATCAGCGCACTCGTGCTGCCGGTCCCCGTCGGCGAGACGATCGGCACGGACGGCGGCTGGGTGCGCAACTTCCCGCTCGGCCATGCCTACGACAACCCCGACGTCGAGGAGATCGTCGCCTTCCGCTACCGCGCCACCTACCCGCGGTCGACCGGCGAGAACATCGTCCGCCTGCGGCGCCGCCTCGAGCGGTTCCGCGCCGTCCCTCCGATCCGGGCGCTGATCGGCGAGCTCGACGCCGCGGAGGAGCGCCGCGAACGGGGCGAGCCCGCGCACCTGCCGGACATGCTCCTCCGCCTGATGCGCGTCACGATCTCCCGCAACACGGCGCTCGAGGAGCACTACGCGGCCGAGACCGACGACTCCGTGCGGGAGCTGGCGGCCCTCCGGGCCGACGCCCAGGCGATCGCCCGACGGCATGCGCTTCCGTGGCGCCGCCGGAGGGCGGCGGCCGAGGTCGCGACACGATTCGACGACGCGCAGTTCCCGTTTCGCCACGAGCGACGCCTGCCGACGACGATCGTCCACGGAGACGCCGGCGAGCTCGCACTCGACCCCAGCTTCCGCGCCGGGCTCGAGTGGCCGGACGCGTCGAAGCGCGCGCTCATCGCCCGCGGCCGGGAGCTGGCCGAGGAGGCTCTTCGCGGGTCGTCGGCCGCGTTCGGGTGAGAGAGGCCCCGGGTTCCAGGGAGGACGTGAATGCCCCGGGGCCTCTCTGCCCCTCCCGGCGGCTAGCCCGTGGGGGATGTCGGCTGCCGCCCGAGCGTGACGGTGACGGTCTTCTGGTCGCCACCGCGGTACAGCTCGATCTCGACGGTGTCGCCGGGATCGTGGTCGGCGAGGACGTCGCGGAGCTCGGCGACCGTGGACACGCGCTTCCCGTCGGCGGCGACGATCACGTCTCCGCCGACCGTGTAGCTGACGCCGGCCACGACGACGGGCGTGTCGCCGCCCTCGATGCCGGCCTTCGCCGCACCACTGCCGGGCGACACGGTCTCGACGAGGAGGCCCGCGTCGACCGGGAGCCGGAACGTGCGGGCGAGCTCGGGGTCGATCTCGCGCGTGCCGACACCGAGGAACGCGCGGTCGACCTGTCCGTCCTCGAGGATCTGCGAGACGACCGAGCTCACCGTGTTCGAGGGCACGGCGAACCCGATGCCGACGTTGCCCTGACCGCCGGCCGTCTGGATCTGGGAGTTGACGCCGATCACGTCGCCGCGGCCGTTCAGGAGCGGCCCACCCGAGTTCCCCGAGTTGATGGGCGCGTCGGTCTGGATCACGTGGTCGATCGTGACGCCGTTCGGGGCGGTGACGTTCCGCTGCAGGGCGGAGACGATGCCCGCCGTGACGGTGCGCTCGAGCCCGAACGGGTTCCCGATCGCGACGACCGCGTCGCCCACGGTGACCGCGTCGGAGTCGGCGAGCGTGAGCGGTGTCAGCGCCCTCGCGCCGGCGTCGACCTTGAGGACCGCGAGGTCCGTCGACGGATCGACACCGACGATCGACGCGGCGAGGGTGTCCTGGTTCGAGAAGCTCACCTGGATCGACTGGGCGCCGTCGACGACGTGGAAGTTCGTGACGATGTGGCCTTCCCTGTCGATCACGAATCCGGATCCGAGGGCCTGGCCACCACCACCACCGAAGCCGAAGCCGTCACTCGCGCCCGCGAGGTTGGAGGTGATCTGCACGACAGCGGGGGCGCTGCGGGCGTAGATCTTCTGGATCGAGAGCCCGTCCGCCGGTGCAGCCGACGCCGGGGCGGGCGACTCGACCGTGCGCGTGACGACCGTGGTCGTGTCCTCGCCGAGAGCGCCCGCGGCCCAGGCGCCGCCGAGCGCCGCCCCGCCGCCGAGGAGGGCGGCGACGGCGAGCGCGGCGAACGGGCGGGCGACTGAGGGACGGCCGGACGACGGAGTGATGGGTGACGTCGAGGAGGCCGGTGGGACGGACGGGGACGGTGGGAGGGACGGGGACGGTGGTCGGTTCGGGTCGAAGGTCATGACCCTCTTGTATCCACCACCGCGTGAACCGAGGGTTACGCACCGTTAAGCACCGATTGCGACAGACCACACCCGCCGCGCGGATGCCGTCGGACGGCGCGCCTAGCCTTCGCACCGTGACTCCGCCGGCGGACGACGATCGCCCCGGTGCGCTGCGTCCGGGATGGGACTTCGCGTGGGTGATCGGCCTCACGATCCTCACGTTCGGGTGGGGCATGGTCGTCGACGACGACGGTGCGCGCGTCCTGGGGCTGCTCGCGCTCGCGTCGGCGACGCTCCTCACCACGCTGTGGATGACGTACGCGCGGTGGACCACGATCGCCGTGTGGGCCGTCATCTGTGCGGGGGCGATGCTCTCGGCCGTCGCGGCGATGGCCGCCGACGGCAACGTCGCGCGGTCGCTGCGGGTCCTCCTGACGGCGGGGATCGCCGTCGTCGCGCCCGTCGCGGTCGCGCGAGCGCTCGTCCGCCAGCCCGTCGTCAACCGGCAGACGATCGGAGGCGCGGTCACGCTCTACCTCCTCGTCGGCATGTTCTTCGCGTTCCTCTACGCGGGCATCGATGTGGCAGACCACGGGTCGTTCTTCGCCGAGGTCACGGACACCTCGTTCGGCGACTTCCTCTACTTCAGCTACGTGACGCAGACGACGGTCGGCTACGGCGACCTCACGGCGTCGGCCGATCTCGGCCGGACGCTCGCCATCCTCCAGGCGCTCACCGGCCAGATCTACCTCGTGACCGTGGTCGCCTTCGTCGTCGGCAACCTGGGCCGGGCGCGCGCGGGATCGGGCGGGCGCGACTAGGTCAGCGCGACCGTCTTCACCGAGCGCTCGCGCTCCGCGCCGAGGGCATCGGACAGCTTGCGCTCGAGGTCGCCGGATGCGTAGAGCTCCTCGGTGATGTCGGCGCCGCCGATCAGCTCGCCCTTGACGAAGACCTGGGGGATCGTCGGCCAGTCGGTGATCGCGGACAGCTCCTGACGGATCTGCGGATCGGGAAGGATGTCGACGGCGGCGATCGGCGCGCCCGCCGACCACAGCGCCTGGAGCGCGCGCAGCGAGTTCCCGCACGCCGGCATCTCCGGGGTGCCCTTCATGAAGATCGCGACGGGCTCGTCGTCGATCACTTGCTGGATCTGATCACGCAGCGTCATGGCGTTCCCTTCGTCGTGATGCGGAGCTCGTGGATGGTGCCGTCGGCGAGGAGCGTCGCGAGCGCACGGTTCACGAGACGGTGCTGCTCGACGAGCGAGAGCCCGTCGAAGGCGCTCGAGGAGACGGTGACGTGGAAGTGGTCGCCGCCGCCGGTCCGGTCGACGACCTCGACCGCCCCGTCCGGGAACGCCTGCTCGAGCAGCGTGCGCATCGTGTCGGCCGCCATCCGCGATCATGCTAGCGATGGGCAGGCTCGCGACCTACGCGCTCTCGCTTCCCGAGCGGCTGGTGCGCATGGTCGCGGCTGCGCTCGGCGGGACGGTGCACGAGACCGTCGAGCTCGTGCTGCCCCGCTTCGTCCGGCGGTCGCGCCTGTACGAGGCGACGGCGAAGAACCTCCTGCGCATCACGGTGGAGCTCGTGGGCGGAGTGGCGCGCGCGAGCAATCCGGGAGAGGTCGAGCCGGATCCCGGGCGACTGGCCGTCCGCAAGACGGCCGGGAACGTCGTCGAGCTCGGATCGATCGCGGCGTTCGGCTTCTCACCGTTGTGGCTGCTGGCGGCCGCGGCCGACGTGACCCACGGCTCGCGCGTCTACCTCGACGTCTTCACGCGCGAGCTGCAACGCTCCGGCGTCCTCCCACCCGACGTGACGTTCTCGACCGTCGACGAGCTCCTCGCCGCGCTCGAGGGCGCGAGCGGAACGTCGGCGCGGCTGGTCGACATCCCGCCGCTCGAGGTGGAGGCACTCCGACGCTCGCTCGCCGATCTCCGGGCGGACGCAGCGGGGATCCCGACGCCGGCGGCACTGGCCGCTGCCTTCGACGGGCTCGTCGCGACCGCGTCCCGCGAGCGCCGGAGCCTGCTCGAGGTGTCCGTCGGCGTCGGCCTCGCGTTCTTCAACGCGGCACGCAAGGTCGGCCGCCAGCACGTCCTCGACCCCTACACGGAGGACCTGCGACCCGTCCGCGACGAGGGGTTCGCGGGCTACGCGACGCGCGTCTCCCGACCCTACGCGGAGGCAGTCGCCCGGCACTGGGACCCCGAGACGCGGACGCTGACCGAGCGTGGTCTCGGGCGGCTGCGGTCGACCCGCTCCTAGAATCGGCCCGTGAGCTCGGTGGCGCCACGCGGTGCGCGCAACCCGATCGGGCGGGCGTTCGCGATCCTGTCGTGGATGGCGGCGCGCGGCGACGGCCCGTGGGGCGTCCGCGAGATCGCGAAGGGCGTGGGGATGAACCCGAGCACCGTCCATCGGCTGCTCGGGCTCCTCGAGGCCGAGGGCCTCGTCCGCCAGGACGATCCGGGCGGCGGCTACCGGGTGGGCACCGAGCTCCTCCGACTCGCCTGGACGGCGACCGGAACGCACCCCGTCCGGACGGCCGCCCTGCCCCACCTCCGGGAGCTCGCGTCCTCGAGCGGCGAGACGGCGACGTTCGGGCTCTACGACGCGGTGCGCCAGCAGACGTGCGTCGTCGCCGTCGTCGAGAGCGACGAGCCGTTCCGGTTCGTGTCGACGATGAACGAGTGGCGCGACCTGCACACGGGCGCGAGCGGCCGCGCGGTGATGGCCTACCTCGCCGACGAGGAGCGCGCCGAGGTCGTGCGCCGGACGAACCTCGCTCCGGCGACATCGTTCACGATCACGAGCCCGGAGACGCTCGAGGAGGTGCTCGCCGACGTCCGCGACCGCGGGTACGCGGTCAGCCGCGAGGAGCGTCGTCTCGGCGGCGTCGGCATTGCGGCGCCGATCTTCGGCCCGGGCGGCCAGGTCGTCGGCGAGGTCGGGGTGAGCGTGCCGGTGCAGCGGTTCCGGGCCGAGGACGAGACGCGGCTCGCACGGCTCGTCACGACGTGCGCCGGCCGGATCAGCGAGGCGCTGGGCGGCGAGCCCGCCGCCGCGCCTATGGTATCTTCCAAAGAGACATAGTGTTCCCTTAAAAGAAACGGAAGGACGACGATGGCACACCCCGACTCCTTCGCTGCCCGCTCGACGCTGACCGTCGGCGACACCACGCACGAGATCTTCCGGCTGGAGAGCCTGCAGTCCCGCTACGACGTCTTCCGGCTGCCGTACACGCTCCGCATCCTCCTCGAGAACGTGCTGCGGCGCGAGGACGGCGTCACCGTCACCGAGGCGGACGTCGAGGCCATCGCCACGTGGGACGCGGGCGCGGAGCCGTCGCGGGAGATCACGTTCGGGCCGGCGAGGGTGCTCCTCCAGGACTTCACCGGCGTGCCCGTGATCGTCGACCTCGCCGCGATGCGCGCGGCGATGGCGGAGCTCGGGGCGGACCCCGGCCTCATCAACCCGCAGATCCCCGCAGAGCTCGTGATCGACCACTCGGTGCAGGTCGACGACTTCGCGAGCCGGCTCGCGATCGTCCACAACGCCGAGCTCGAGTTCCATCGGAACAGAGAGCGCTACGCGTTCCTCCGCTGGGGACAGACGGCGTTCGACAACTTCGCCGTCGTCCCACCGAACACCGGCATCGTGCACCAGGTCAATCTCGAGTACCTCGCCCGCGTGATCGAGACCCGCGACGGCCGTGCGTTCCCCGACACGCTCGTGGGCACCGACTCGCACACCACCATGGTCAACGGGCTCGGCGTGCTCGGGTGGGGCGTGGGCGGGATCGAGGCCGAAGCGGCGATGCTCGGGGAGGCGATCTCGATGCTCGTCCCGCAGGTGGTCGGCTTCCGGCTCAGCGGCGAGCTGCCCGAGGGGGCGACGGCGACCGACCTCGTGCTCACCGTCACCCAGCTCCTCCGCGAGATGGGTGTCGTCGGGAAGTTCGTCGAGTACTTCGGCCACGGCCTCCTCGGGCTGCCCCTCGCCGACCGCGCGACGATCGGGAACATGTCCCCCGAGTACGGGGCGACGTGCGGCTTCTTCCCGGTGGACGAGGAGACGCTGCGCTACCTCCGGCTCACCGGTCGTCCTGCCGACCGCGTCGCCCTCGTCGAGGCGTACTGCAAGGAGAACGGGCTCTGGCACGACCCGGAAGAGCCCGCCGCGTACTCCGAGATCGTCGACCTCGACCTCTCGACCGTCGAGCCATCGCTCGCCGGCCCACGGCGGCCGCAGGACCGCGTGCCGCTGCGCGAGGCGAAGCACGCCTTCCTGGGCGCGCTGCCCTCGTTCGGCGTCGAGCCCGACGGCGGAGTCGACGAAGCCGGCGTGGAGTCGATGGACGCCAGCGACGCACCGGCGCTGACGACCGTCGCGTCGAGGACGTCCGTGCCGGTGGAGATCGACGGCGAGACGGCCGAGCTCGACCACGGCGCCGTCGTGATCGCCGCGATCACGTCGTGCACGAACACGTCGAACCCCGCGGTGATGATCGCGGCCGGGCTGCTCGCGAAGAAGGCGGTCGAGCGCGGGCTGCGCCGCCAGCCGTGGGTGAAGTCGAGCCTCGCGCCCGGATCGAAGGTCGTGACCGAGTACTTCGACCGGGCCGGTCTCACGCCGTACCTCGAGCAGCTCGGCTTCCACACCGTCGGCTACGGGTGCACGACGTGCATCGGGAACTCCGGGCCGCTCCCGACCCCGGTGTCCCGGGCGATCGCCGACGGAGGGCTCGTGGCGTGCGCCGTGCTCTCCGGCAACCGCAACTTCGAGGCGCGAATCCATCCCGAGGTGAGGGCCAACTACCTCGCGAGCCCCCCACTCGTCGTCGCCTACGCGCTCGCGGGGCGGATGGACGTGGATCTCCTGAGCGAGCCGCTCGGCGTCGGAGCCGACGGCGAGGACGTGTACCTCGCGGACATCTGGCCGACACCGCAGGAGGTCGACGAGACGATCGCCGACGCGATCGGCGAGGAGATGTTCCGGCAGGCCTACGCGAACGTCTACGAGGGCGATCCCGAATGGCGGGAGCTCCCGGTGCCGGCAGGCGAGCTGTACGCGTGGGACGGGACGTCGACCTACGTCCGCCGCCCGCCGTACTTCGACGGCATGCCGGCGCAGCCGGCCGGCGTCGAGGACATCGTGGACGCCCGGTGCCTCGTCTCCGTCGGGGACTCGGTGACGACGGACCACATCTCGCCTGCGGGGGCGATCAAGCAGGACTCACCGGCCGGGCGGTACCTCGTCGAGCACGGCGTCGACCCGGCCGAGTTCAACTCGTACGGGTCGCGGCGCGGGAATCACGAGGTGATGGTGCGCGGCACGGTCGCGAACGTGCGGCTGCGGAACCTCGTCGTCCCCGGGTCGGAGGGCACGTGGACGGTGCACCTCCCCTCGGAGGAGGAGACGACGATCTTCGAGGCGGCGGAGCGCTACCGCGCCGACGGCGTGCCCACGATCGTGCTGGCCGGCAAGGAGTACGGCTCGGGCTCGTCCCGCGACTGGGCCGCGAAGGGGCCGCTGCTCCTCGGCGTGCGGGCCGTGATCGCGGAGAGCTACGAGCGGATCCATCGCTCGAACCTCCTGATGATGGGCGTGCTGCCGCTCCAGTTCCTCGCGGGCGACTCCCGGGAGTCGCTCGGCCTCACGGGCAGGGAGACGTTCTCGATCCTCGGAGTCGGAAACGGCGAGGCGTCCGAGGTGACGGTTCGGGCCGACGCGATCGAGTTCCGTGCGACCGTGAGGCTCGACACGCCGCGGGAGCGGGAGTACCTGCGCCACGCAGGCATCCTCCCGTACGTGCTCCGCCGGCTCGCCGCCTGACGCCGCCCACCCCGTGACCCGTGAGGGCGGCGCGACCTCCACCGCCCGCGCCGACGCACGTCGCTAGGCTGCGGCGTCGTGGCCGGCATGGACGTGATCCCCCGGGTCGACGCCTGGCGCCCCTGCCGGCCGATCGTCGCTCGCCTCGCGGTCGAGGCCGGGTCATGACCACGATCGGCCTGATCGGCAGCCTCACCGTCGACCGTGTGAACGGAGGCCCGCCACGGGTCGGAGGCGCCGTCTACTACGCGTCGCGCGCCGCTGCGCGGATCGGCGCGGATGTGGCGATCGCAACGCGATGCGCCGCCGAGGACCGGGACTCGCTCGTCTCGCAACTCGAGGGCTTCGGGCTCCCCGTCACGTGGGCGCCCGGCACGACGACGACGTCCTTCTCGTTCCACTACGAGGGCGACGATCGCCTGATGACCGTGGAGGCCGTCGGAGACCCCTGGACGCCGGCGGACGTCGAGGGGTGGGCGGCAACGGCGCTCGCGGCTCCGTGGGTGCACGTCGGGGCGCTCCTTGGCAGCGACTTCCCACCGGAGACGCTCGAGGCACTCGCCGCCGGCGGGCGGCGGCTCCTCGTCGACGCCCAGGGGCTCGTGCGCATCGGCGCGACCGGCCCGCTCCGCAGCACCGGGGAGATCGACCGCGGCATCCTGCGGCACCTGACGGTCCTCAAGCTCGACGAGGGCGAGGCGGAGATCCTCGCCGGCGGGACCGACGCGGAGGCGCTTCGCGCGCTCGGCGTCCCGGAGGTGGTGCTCACGCTCGGCTCCGCCGGGTCGCTCGTCGTCGCGGGAGCGGCGGTCGAGCGGATCGAGATCACGCCGATCACGGCGGCGGTCGACCCGACAGGGGCCGGAGACACGTACTCGCTGGCGTACCTGAACGCCCGCGCCCGCGGCGACGACCCGGTCGGCGCGGCGCGTGCCGCCAGCGCGGTCGTCTCGGCGATCCTCGCGGGCCTGTGAGCTGCGCGCTCGTCGCCTGCGAGCTGGGTGTCGCCCGGGTCGACCTCGACGACGAAGCGGTGACGCTCCTCGACGACGCCTCGATCCCCCGGGGCGGCCCGGTCGAGACCGGGCTGCCGCTCGTCGTCGACGCGGACGCGGCCGGGGCGACCGTCGTCGCGGTCGTCGACCGCAGGCCGCCGCTCGTCGTGTCGCACGACGCAGGGGCCACCTGGTCGGAGGTCGGTGCCGGGCTCCCGGCGGGCGTCGCGGTCGCGATCTCCGCGGAGCATCCCGACCGGGTGCTGTTCGCGAGCCGCGAGCGCCTCTTCGTGTCGGCGGACGGCGGACGCTTCTGGCGGGCGCTCGCGCTCGAGCTGCCCGGGATCACCGCGGTCTCCTGGTGCGAGGGCACGGAGGGTGCCGGCTGAGGCCGGCGGCCCGACCTCAGGGCAGCACGAACTCGCCGCGCGCCACGATCACGGCTGCGCCACCGACCTCGACCGCCTCGATCACGTCCCCGTCGCCCTCGGCGCGGGCGACGAGCGTCGAGGGCCGGTGGATCTCCCCGCCCTGGGAGATCACGATCTCCTGTCCCCAGAGGATGCGCCGGTGACGTGCGAGGTGGCAGGCGAGCGGGCCCGCCGCCGATCCGGTGGCGGCGTCCTCGCCCACGCCGTCGAGCGGCGAGAACATCCTCGTCGTCCAGCGCGCCCCCTCCCCCGCGAAGCAGTTGACGCCAGCGACGCCGAGCCGGCCGAGCGCCCGCGGGTCCGGATCGAGAGCCGCGACGTGCGCCGCGGACGGAAGGGCGACGAAGACGTGGTCGACACCGTTGTCGTACCGCTCGACCGGAAGCTCGGACCCCTCGATACCGAGCGCGGCGAACAGCGGGGCGGTGTCCGCGAACGGCGTGACGTCGGGCACCGGCTGCGCCATGCGCCCGAAGACGATCCGCCCGCTCTCGTCTCGCTCGAGCGTCACCGGCACGGTCTCGCGGCCGGTCTCGAGCGCGACCGCGCCCCGCTGCAGCGGGCCGCCGAGCACGAACGCCGCCCCCAGCACCGGATGACCCGCGAAGGGCAACTCGCTCCGCGGCGTGAAGATCCTGATCCGCGCGTCACCGTCGGCCTCGGGCGGGAGCAGGAACACGGTCTCGGAGAAGCCGACCTCGAGCGCGAGCGCCTGCATCGTGGCGACGTCGAGCCCCCGACCGTCCGTGAACACGGCGAGCTGGTTGCCGGCGAGCGGCACGTCGGTGAAGACGTCCGCGACGACGTACCGCAGCCTCACGAGGCCCTTCGCCTCACGGCCGAACCTCGATCTCGGCGATCTGCAGCCCGCGATCCTCGAGCTCGACCTCGAAGCGCCCCGGAATCGTCGCGTCGAACGGGAGCTTCGCGGCCTTCCCCGGGACGACGTCGACGATCTCGTCGTAGCCGTGCAGGTGCACGTGGTCGGGCACGTCGGAGCGGACGACGAGGACGACCTGTTCGCCCTTCTTGACCGAGGGACGGGCGATCCCGCCGGTCACGCGCCCGTCCCGGACGACGATCGTCACGGTCGTCGCCGACGGCTTCGGTGCCGGCTCGGGCTTCGGCGCGGCCGCCTCGGCCTCGGTCGTCGTCGCCTCGGTGGTCGTCTCGGCGCTCGCGGGCTCCGGCGCGGACGTCTCCGACGACGTGCCGCCGCCCCCGCAGCCGGCGAGGGCGAGAGCGAGCGCGCTCAGTGCTGCGACGACGGCGACGGGCGGCAGCAGCGGGCATGACGGCCGTGCACAGCGCACGGCGCCAGCGTAGCCGCGCCGTGCGGCACCCGGTCGGCTCAGTCGACGCGCTCGCGCTCTGCCGCCACCCACTTCGGGTGGTGACGCTCGGCCCACGCCTCGTGGACGTCGCCCCGCACGATCCCGCGGAGCGCATGGCGCGTCGCCGGATGCACGACGGCGAGGTAGAGGTGCCCGGTGACGAGCACGGCCGAGGCGTAGGTGACCACGTCGTGCACCGTGCCCGCTCCGTCGAGGAGGAACGTGTGGTCGCGCTCGCCGAGCCAGAGGAAGACGCCCGAGACGGTGAGGAGCACGGCGAAGGCGGCCGTGACGAGCAGGTTCAGCTTCTGGCCCGCGTTGAGCCGTCCCTGTGGGGCCCGCCGACCGCGGAGCCAGCGCCGGTCGTCCGCGTCGATCGCCTCCGCCTCGCGCCAGAGCGCCGCGAGGCGTCGCCGATCGCCGAGCAGCACGATCGCGACGAGCGCGACCGCCCACGCGAGAGCGGTGAGGAGATGGACGTTCTTCACGAGGGCACGCCGCGCGACGATCTCGGAGAGATCGGGGACGAGCAGCACGAGACCCGTCGCGAGCAGCACGAGGAAGGCGGCCGCGTGCACCCAGTGGACGGCGCGCTCGGTCCGCCCGAAGCGGCGGATCGTCCTCGTCTCAGCCGCCGTTCGAGTCATCGACCCACGCGTCGGAGTCGTACCCGCGCTGCTCCCAGTACCCGGGCCGGAAGTCGCGACGCACCTCGATCCGATCGACCCACTTCACGCTCTTGTAGCCGTACATCCGCGGCATCACCACCCGCGCCGGCGACCCGTGCGGCCGCGAGAGCGGCGTCCCGTCCATGTCGAGCGCGAGCATCACGTCCGGGAGGAGCGCCTGCTCCATCGTGAGGATGTCGTCGTACGGAACCTCGGCCGAGACGAAGCGGAGCCATGCTGCACCCGGGAGCGGCCCCGCGTCACGGAGTAGTCGCTCGAAGCGGACGCCGCGCCAGTGCACGTCGGCGACCGACCACCCGGTGACGCAGTGGAAGTCGGAGATCTGCTCCTCGAGGCCCATCGCCCGCAGGTCGTCCAGCGTGTACGTGACGGGCCGCTCGACGAGCCCGTCGATGCGTAGGCGATACGCCTCCGGGTCGAGCGTCGGCATCGAGGGCCCGATCGTGTAGATCCGCCACCCGCTCGACGGGACGAGCGAGACGACGCGGTCCGGCACGAGCCGCCCCACCGCGCCGACCACGTCGCGCCCGACGAACAGCCCGGCGACGCCCGCCCCCACGATCCCGAGGAACGCCGCCCTCCCGACCGTGCGCTCGCCCATGGGCGAAGTCTGGTGGACGTTCCTTACCACGGTCTTACGATTCGGCCCCCCGACTATGCTCGGGCGCGTGCGTCTCTACGTCTGCCGCCACGCGCACGCCGGACCGGGTGACCCCGACGACCTCCGCGAGCTCACGTCACGGGGCCGCGCGGAGGCCCGCGAGCTCGCCACCCGGCTCGGTGGCGAGCGTCGGCCGCCCGCGCTCGTGCTCACGAGCCCACTGCTCCGCGCACGCCAGACCGCGGCCGTGGTCGCCGACGCGCTGCGCGCGGAGCTGCGCGTCGAACCGCGCCTCGCGCCGGGTGCGACGGCATCCGACGTGACGGCAGTGCTCGCCGCGACCGCCGTGGACACGGTCGCGACGATCGGCCACCAGCCGGACTGCTCGGGGATCGCGCTCTCCTTCGCCGGTCGCGACCCCGGGTTTCCGACGGGCGGGATGCTGGCGCTCGACCTGGAGTCGTGAGCATGGCCCCGGCGATCAGCGTGGTCGGCCTCCGCAAGGCGTACGACGACACGGAGGCCGTCCGCGGGATCGACTTCACGGTGGAGACGGGTGAGATCTTCGGGCTCCTCGGCCCGAACGGCGCGGGGAAGACGACGACCGTCGAGGTGCTGGAGGGGTACCGACGCCGCGACGCCGGCAGCGTCGAGGTGCTCGGCTTCGACCCCGGCGCCGCGGGACGGGCGTTCAGGGAGCGAATCGGCGTCGTCCTCCAGCACGCGGAGCTGTGGCCGATGCTGACCGTGCGCGAGGTGCTGCGGACGTTCGCGGGCTACTTCCGCGAGCCACGGAGCGTCGACGAGGTCGTCGAGCTCGTCGGGCTCGGCGAGAAGGCGGGCGCACGCGTGAAGACGCTCTCCGGCGGCCAGAAGCGACGACTCGACCTCGGCGTCGCGCTCGTCGGCGACCCCGACCTCGTGTTCCTCGACGAGCCCACGACCGGGTTCGACCCCGCGGCGCGCCGTGCCGCCTGGGAGCTCGTCCGGGCCCTGCGCGCCCTCGGCAAGACCATCCTCCTCACGACGCACTACCTCGACGAGGCGCAGCAGCTGGCCGACCGCGTGGCCGTGCTCGTGGGCGGAGAGATCATCGAGTCCGGCACGCCGGCCGAGCTCGTGACCCGAGCCGCGCGGACCGAGGTGCGCTTCCGGCGCGACGGCGAGGACCACGTGATCGCGACGGCGGAGCCGACGCGCGTCGTGCACGAGCTCACCGGCGAGGCGATCGCGCGGGGCATCGAGCTCGAGCACCTGGAGGTCCGCCGCCCCACGCTCGAGGACGTGTACCTCGACCTCGTGGACGGGGACGAGGAGGGCGACCGCGAATGACCGAGGCGCCCGCGACGGCGGAGCGTCCACGGGCCGCGGTCCACCGGGGCGGTGGGCGGCTGTTCCTGCACCAGCTCCGGACCGAGCAGCTCACGTTCTGGCGCAGCCGCGAGTCGGCGGTGTTCGTCTTCGTCTTCCCGCTGTTGCTCTACGCCCTGCTCGGAGCCGTCTACAGCGACGAGATCGACGGCCTGCCCGCGGCAGACGTGCTGCTCGCGGGGATCCTCGGCTACGGATGCGCGAACACGGCGTTCGCGGGGCTCGCGATCACGCTCGTGATCCGGCGGGAGAGCGGGGTGCTGAAGCGTCTCCGCGCCACCCCGCTCCCGTCGCCGGTGTACCTGGCCGCGGTGCTCACGTCGGCGCTCGTGACGTTCGCCCTGCAGACGGTGTCGCTCGTGCTCCTGGGGTCGCTGCTCTACGGCGCGAACGTCCCCGACCGGCCGTTCTCGCTCGCCGTGGCGATCCTCGTCGGCACCGCCTGCTTCGCCTGCCTCGGGCTCGCCGCGGCCTCGCTGATCCGCTCCGCGGAGGGATCCTCCGCGGTCGTGAACGTGATCGTGCTCCCGATGGCGTTCCTCTCCGGCGCGTTCGGGCCGACCCGCGACTTCCCGTCGTGGCTGCAGGCCGTGGCCGACGTCCTCCCCCTCAAGTACCTGATCGACGTCGTCGAGGGGGTGCTCCTGCGCGGCGAGCCGGTATGGGACGATCCCAGCGCGCTCGCCGTCCTCGCGATCTGGGGTGCGGGCGGCGCGCTCCTCGCCTGGCGTCGGTTCGGCTGGGAGCCGCGCGAGCGCTGACCCCGGCACCCGGCCTCCCGATCAGGCCTCCGCCTCGGCGTCGACGGCGACGGGCAGCGCCGGTCGACGGCGGAGCGCGCCGATCCAGACGACCGGCGCGACGGCGAGGAGCGCCGCACCGAATGCGAGCGCGGGGACGCCGAGCTCGTTGAGGACGACGCCGCCGAGCAGTGCGAGGGCGGCGGCGGTCATCGCCGAGAGGAACTCGCCGAACCCGATCAGCTTGCCGCGCTCGATCGGGCGGGTGCGGTCGACGAGCTCCGCGCTCGCGGCCACGAACGAGAGGTTCCAGCCGATGCCGAGGCCGAAGAGGAGCGCGGCCGTCCCCCAGACGCTGTCGACGGCGAAGAGGAGGGCGCAGGAGGTTCCCATCACGAGCAGCCCGCCGACGAGCGCCGGAGGACGGCCGACGCGGTCGACGAGGGTACCGACGACGAGGACGAGGGCGTACATCCCCAGGACGTGGGCGCCGATGATCGGGAACACGTCGTGCTGGTCGTGGTGGTGGTGGTCGACGACGACGAAGCCCGTGAGGTTCATGACGGAGGCCATCACGGCGAAGCTCGCAATCGCTGCGATCAGCGCGGCCAGCACCCCGGGGCGCGCGACGAGCTCGCGCAGCGGTGCGGGCCGCTCCGAGACGGCGCCCTCCGGCTCGGGTGTGAGCAGCTTTGCGATCTGCAGCGGATCGGGACGCACGGCGAGCACGAGTGCGAGCCCGACGAGCATGAGGCCGGCTGCCGCGAGCCAGGGCACGGTCATCTCCCCCGGAGCCGGATGCCGGCCGGCGAAGAGCGGCCCGAACACGGCCGGGCCGAGCACCGCCCCGAAGACGGCGCCGGAGAGGACGTAGGCGATCCCCCGGGCCCGCCGCTCGGGCGGGTACATGTCGCCGCCCGCGGTGCGGACGAGGGTCACGGCGCCGGCGCCCGCCCCGATCACGACGAACCCCGCGATCACGACTGCGGTCGAGGCGATGTGGGCCCCGAGCCCGGTCAGCGTCGCGCCGACCGCTCCCACGGCGAACCCGGCGGCGATCACGGGCCGTCGGCCGAAGCGGTCCATCAGACGCCCGGCGAGCTGGGCGCAGAGACCCGAGCTCGCGAGGAAGATCGCCGGCCCGAGACCGAGCAGCCCGTGAACGCCGCTGACGAGGACGAAGGTCAACGAGGCGACGGCGGCGACGAGCTGGAGCGTCGCGGAGAGCACCGCCATCGCCATCGCGAGCAGGACGGTGTTCCTCCGAATGGGGAGCGCCTCGACTCCGACCGGCCCGCTCACGTGCGCAACAGCGTAGTCCCGAGCGGCGCGGGAGCTCCGGACAGCGGCGTGGGGCATCCGGATCCGTGGATCCACCGATGTCGCCGAGCTCGAGCCGCGGGAGGATGTCCACGAGCACCAAGGAGGTACCGCGATGCTCACCTACATCGGGCTGATCAAGCTGACGCCCGAGGGCAGGGAGCACCTGCCCGAAGCGCCCAAGTACCTCGAGAAGATCAAGAAGATCATCGAGGAGGAGGGCGGTGCGCTCGAGGACGTCTGGGCGATGATGGGACCCTGGGACTTCTTCGCGATCGTCAAGTACCCCGACAACGAGACCGCGTTCCGCGTGCTCGCGAAGATCGGGATGCTCGAGGTCGTGAAGACGGAGACGTTCCCGGCGGAGAAGATCGACGTCTTCTTCGAGACGTTCGCCTGACCGCCGCACGCGACAACACGGGGGAACGGAGCGGGGCCTCGAGGCCCCGCTCCCGGTACGCCCGGATGCCCTCGGGAGGAATCGAACCTCCGACGCCGGCCTTAGGAGAGCCGCGCTCTATCCACTGAGCTACGAGGGCCTCGCCTGCGAACGGTATCGCGTAGGCGCGGCACGTCGGGCACGGGTCTCCCACGTGAGCCGGGCGGGACGCGTGTCGTATGCTGGATCCTTCTCGCGAGAGTGATTCCAGGAGAGGAGGGTCGGTGTACCCGGCGCGATTCGACTATCTGGCACCAACGTCGCTCGAGGAAGCGATCGCCGTCCTCGGCGAGCGGGCGGGCGAGGCGAAGGTGATGGCCGGCGGGCAGAGCCTGATCCCCGTCCTCAAGCTCCGCATCGCCGAGGTGGGGACGATCGTCGACATCAACGGTGTCCCCGGGCTGGACGGCCTCGGGGAGGACGGGGGCGAGCTCCGCATCGGGGCGCTCGTCCGCCATCGCGATGCCGAGCGCTCCCCGCTCCTCACGGAGCGCTACGGAGTGATGGGGAGCACAGCCCGGCTCGTCGCCGACCCGCTCGTGCGCAATCGCGGCACGATCTGCGGGTCGCTGGCGCACGCCGACCCCCAGGGCGACTGGGGCTCGGCGATGCTGGCCGCACGCGCCGTCGTCGTCGTCCAGGGCCCGTCCGGAACCCGGTCGATCCCGGTCGAGGAACTGACGCTCGGCCCGTTCATGAGCACGCTCGCACCGGACGAGGTGATCACCGAGGTGCGCGTGCCCGATCCGGGGCCGCGAACGGGCGGCACGTACCTCAAGCTCGAGCGCAAGGTCGGCGACTTCGCGACGGCGGCCGTGGCCGTCCAGGTGACGCTCGACAACGGCCACGTCGCCCAGGTCGGGATCGGGCTCACCGGCGTCGGAGCGACGAACCTCCGTGCGACCGCCGCCGAGGACGCGCTCCGCGGGGCGGCGCCCACCGACGAGGCGATCGTCGAGGCGGCATCCCTCGCCGCCCAGGCAGCAGAGCCGGTGGCCGACCACCGAGGCAGCGTCGACTTCAAGAGGAACGTCGTCCGCGTGCTCTGCGAGCGAGGCCTTCGTACCGCGATCTCGGCCGCACAGGCCGGCCAGGAGTGATCGACATGTCCCAGCTTGTATCCCCGACGCCGGCGACCGGGCTCCACCGTGTCGAGCTGACGGTCAACGGCGAGCCGCGCACCGCGGACGTCGAGCCACGGCTGCTGCTCGCGCACTTCCTGCGGCAGACGCTCGGGCTCACCGGAACGCACATCGGCTGCGACACCACGAGCTGCGGCGCCTGCGCCGTGCTCCTGGACGGAACGCCGGTGAAGTCCTGCACCGTCCTGGCCGTCCAGGCCCAGGGCGCGGAGGTCACGACCGTGGAGGGCCTCGGCACGGCCGGGCAGCTCCACGCGATCCAGCAGGCGTTCCACGAGGAGCACGGGCTGCAGTGCGGGTTCTGCACGCCCGGGATGATGCTGACCTCGGTCGCGCTCCTCGCGGACAACCCGAGTCCGACGGACGAGGATGTCCGCTGGGCGCTCTCCGGCCAGATCTGCCGGTGCACCGGATACCAGAACATCGTCAAGGCCGTGCAGCGCGCGGCCCAGACACTGAGGGAGGCGTAGGACGATGTCGTCAACCCACGAGGTCCGTGGCGTCGGTCACTCCGTCAAGCGCAAGGAGGACCAGCGCTTCCTCCTCGGCAAGGGGCAGTACTTCGACGACATCACCCTGCCGGGGATGCTGCACATGGAGATCCTGCGCAGCCCCTTCGCCCACGCGCGCATCTCCGCGATCGACACGTCGGCCGCCGAGGCGCTGCCCGGGGTCGTCGCCGTCGTCACCGGCGAGCTGCTCGCCCAGCACAACCTCGCCTGGATGCCGACGCTGTCGGGCGACACCCAGGCGGTGCTCGCGACCGACACGGTGCGGTTCCAGGGCCAGGAGGTCGCCTGCGTGATCGCGGAGTCGCCGTACATCGCGAAGGACGCGCTCGAGCTGATCGCCGTCGAGTACGACCCGCTCGACGCGGTGACGAGCCCACAGCAGTCGTCCGCGCCGGACGCGCCGCTGATCCGGGACGAGAAGGAGGGGCAGACGTCGAACCACGTCTACCACTGGGAGGCCGGGGACAAGGACGCGACCGACGAGGCGTTCGCCGAGGCCGACCACGTCGTCTCGCTCGACACCTTCTACCCCCGCTGCCATCCGTCGCCGCTCGAGTGCTGCGGCTGCATCGCCGACGTCAACCCGGCGACGGGCAAGGCGACGATCTACCTCACCTCCCAGGCGCCGCACGCGCACCGGACGCTGTTCGCGATCGTCGCCGGGCTGCCGGAGCAGCAGATCCGGATCATCAGCCCCGACATCGGCGGCGGCTTCGGGAACAAGGTCCCGATCTACCCGGGGTACGTCGTCGCGACCGCCGCGTCGCTGCTCATCGGCCGTCCCGTGAAGTGGGTCGAGGACCGAACCGGGAACCTCATCTCGACGGGGTTCGCCCGTGACTACCACATGCACGGCGAGCTGGCCGTGAAGGAGGGGAAGATCACGGGGCTCCGGGCCTCGCTGCTCTCCGACCAGGGGGCCTTCTTCGCCGACGCGCAGCCGACGAAGTTCCGGGCCGGGCTCTTCCACATCGTCACCGGCTCCTACGACATCCCCGCGGCGCACGTCGTCGCGGACGGCTGGTACACGAACAAGGCGCCCGGCGGGGTCGCGTACCGCTGCTCCTTCCGGGTGACCGAGGCCTCGTACCTCATCGAGCGGCTCGTCGACAACGCGGCCCACGAGCTGGGCGTCGACCCGTCGCAGTTCCGGCTCGACAACTTCATCCAGCCGGAGCAGTTCCCCTACGAGTCGGCGACGGGCTTCGTCTACGACTCGGGCAACTACCCGGAGGCGATGCGGATCGCACTCGAGAAGCTCGGCTACGAGGACCTCCGCCGCGAGCAGGAAGCCGCCCGCGCCGAGGGGCGGCTGCTCGGGATCGGGCTCGCCTCGTTCACCGAGGTCGTCGGCGCCGGCCATGGCAAGGAGTACGACATCGCCGGCCTGCGCATGTTCGACTCGGCGGAGCTCAGGGTGCACCCGACCGGGAAGGCGATCCTCAAGCTGGGCGTCCGCTCCCAGGGGCAGGGGCACGAGACGACGTTCGCGCAGATCGTGGCCGAGGAGCTCGGCATCCCGGCCGAGGACGTCGAGGTGCAGGAGGGGGACACCGACAACACGCCCTACGGCCTCGGCACGTACGCGAGCCGCTCCACCCCGGTCGCCGGCGCGGCGACGACCGTGATCGCCCGGAAGCTGCGGGACAAGGGCAAGGAGATCGCGGCGCACCTCCTCGAGGCGTCGGCCTCGGACATCGAGTTCGAGGCGGGCCGCTTCTTCGTGAAGGGATCGCCGGAGCGGTCGAAGACGATCCAGGACGTCGCGTTCGCGGCCTACACGAACCTGCCGGACGGCATGGAGCCGGGCCTCGAGGGCGTCAACTACTACGACCCGCCGAACATGACATACCCCTTCGGCACGTACGCCGTCGTCGTCGAGATCGACCGCGGCACCGGGCAGTGGAAGCCGCTGAAGGTCGTGGCGGTGGACGACTGCGGCGTGCGGATCAACCCGATGATCGTCGAGGGCCAGATCATGGGCGGCCTCACCGAGGGGTACGCGATCGCGGCGATGGAGCTGATCGACTTCGACGAGGACGGCAACTGCATCGGATCGAACTTCACCGACTACCTGATCCCGACCGCGTGGGAGACGCCGGAGTTCGACCTCGGCGAGCTGACGACACCGTCGCCGCACCATCCGCTCGGCGCGAAGGGCGTCGGCGAGTCCGCGACCGTCGGCTCTCCCGCCGCGTACGTGAACGCGGTGATCGACGCGCTCTGGCACGCCGGCGTGACCAACATCGACATGCCGCTCACGCCCGACAAGGTGTGGGAGGCCCTCAACGAGGCGGGGATCGCCGAGTGACGGGAGTCCGGTCGGCGGCCTCACGCGTGCCCGCTCGACGGCGTCCGCCGAGACCGGCGGACGCCGAGACGGCACGAGGGCGCGCGTGAGGCTCGACCGCGGGGAGGTGCTCGTCGAGGCGGGCCGGCTGACTGCCGAGGGCCGGCCGTTCGCGCTCGCGACGGTCGTCTCCGTCCGGCGGCCGGCGTCGGCGCGTCGCGGTGACCGCGGAATCGTGACACAGGACGGAAGGCTCGTCGGCTGGGTCGGCGGCGCCTGCTCCGAGCCGGCGGTCGTCCGGGAGGCGTTGCGGGCGATCGCCGAGGGGACGACGCGGCTTCTCCGCATCTGCCCACCGGGAAGCTCCGATGGAGGGGAGGGTGTCGTCGTGGCCGAGAGCTCGTGCGCGTCGGAGGGGACGGTCGAGGTGCTCGTCGAGCCGCAGCTGCCCAGGCCGCTGCTCGCGGTGGTCGGGGACAGCCCGGCGGCGGTGACGCTCCGGGACCTCGCGGCCGCGATCGGCTGGCGGGTGACGGCCGACCTGGAGGACGGGGCGGAGGCCGTGGTCGTCGCGACGATGGGCCGCGGCGACGCCGACGCGCTGGATGCGGCACTCGCGACGCCCGCCGGGTACGTCGGCCTCGTCGCCAGCGCGAAGCGTGCGAGCGTCGAGCTCGCGGCGCTGCGGGAGCGAGGTCTCGACGAGGCTGCGCTCGCGCGCGTGCGCAGCCCGGCGGGGCTCGATCTCGGGCCGCTCACGCAGCCGGAGATCGCGGTCGCCGTGCTCGCCGAGCTCGTCGCCTGGCGTCACCAGCGGGAACCGGTGGGGGAGCTCCCGGTCGAGGCCGTCGACCCCGTGTGCGGCATGACGGTCGCGGTCGGTGTCGACACCCCCTCCGCGGAGCACGACGGGACGACCTACTGGTTCTGCTGCCCGGGCTGCCGCGGCCGCTTCGTGCGCGACCCGGCGAAGTTCCTCGCCGCCACCTAGTCCCGGCTCGCGGCGGGCCCGAGACGCCCGTCCTCGAGCCAGAAGGCCCGGCTCGCGATGCGCTCGAGGCGCGCGTCGTGGGAGACGGCGACGACGCCGCAGCCCTGATCGCGCGCGAGGCCGCGCAGCAGCTCCATCACCTCGAGCCCGTGGCGCGAGTCGAGGTTCGCGGTCGGCTCGTCGGCGAGCAACAGCCGCGGCCGGTTGGCGAGGGCACGCGCGATCGAGACCCGCTGCTTCTCACCCCCGGAGAGATCGCGCGTCCTGAAGTCGAGACGCTCTTCGAGCCCGGCTGCGGCGAGCAGCTCCGTCGCGCGCTCGTGGGCACGCTCCCCGCTCACGCCCGCGACGTTGAGTGCGACCTCGACGTTCTCCTGCGCCGTCAGCGTCTCCAGGAGGTTGAACGACTGGAAGACGAATCCCACGGTCTCGCGACGGAAGCGCGCGAGCTCGACCTTCCCGAGCCCCGTGACCTCGACCCCGTCCACCTCGATGCTGCCCTCGGTGGGGCGCAAGAGGCCTCCGATCATCGTCAGGAGGGTCGTCTTCCCCGATCCGGAGGGTCCCATGACGAGCGTGACCTCCCCGGCGTTCGCGTCGAGGTCGACGCGGTCGACGGCCCGGACGGCGGTGTGGCCGCTGCCGAACACCTTCACGAGCCGCTTCGCGTCGAGGAGGGGTCGCCCGCCGTTCATGCGCGGAAGACCATCGCCGGGTCGATCCGGCTGATCCGGCGCACCGGGACGAGCGCCGCGATCGCCGACACGAGCAGCGCGAGCGCGAACACCGCGGCCGCGTCGAGCGGACGGAGCTCGGTGACGAACTCGGGGACGCCGCGCCGGATCAAGGTCGCGACGAGCACAGAGGCAACGATGCCGAGCGCGGCGCCGGCCGCGCCGACGCCGAGGCTCTGGACGACGACGATCCGGTAGACGAAGCGGTCGTCGGCGCCGATCGCCTTCAGCACGCCGAAGTCACGGGCCTTCTCGATCGTCAGCGTGTAGATCGTGAGCGCGATCACCGCACCGCCGATCGCGAAGCCGATCGCGACGAGCGCCCCGACGACGGGGAGGAAGCCCTGGTTGACGAGGTCGCGCGTGGCGTTCGCGAAGTCGGCGGCGCTGTGGGCCTCGCTCCCGGGCACGGCGGCGGCGGCGGCACCGGCGACCTCGTCGAGGTCGGCGCCCGGCGCCGCCGTGACGACGTAGAAGCTGACGTAGCGATCGAGCGCGAGCAGGGACCGCGCGTCGTCGCCGTTCATGAAGGCGATCTGGAAGAGTGGGTTCCCACCGGGCTCGATCCGCTCCACGACGAGACGGCGCCCGAGCACGTCGACGGCGTCGCCGACGGAGACCCCCGCCTCGTCGGCGAAGACGCTGTCGACGACGATCGACCCCTCGGCGGGCAGGAACCGCCGCGCCTCGTCCGGCCAACGGTCGGGCGCGGGCACGTCGAGCGAGAGGAAGTAGACGTTGAGGCTCGCGTCCTCGGGGTCGAGGCTGACACGGCGGGCGTAGACGGGGACGACGGCCCGGACGCCCGGCAGGCCTGCCAACTCGTCGATCCGGTCGGCGGGGAGGAACGAGGTCGTCCGCAGCGGGTCGCTCGTCCCGGCCTGCGCGAGCCAGACGTCGCCCGGGAGCTCCTCGAAGAGCCCGCCTGCCGCGCTCCACCCCCGGTAGAGGCTCCCGACGACGAGGATCAGGAGCACCGCGAACGCGACGCCTCCGACCGACATCGCGAGGCGCGCCTTCTCGGCGAGCAGGTTGCGCCGGGCGACCGGGACGCGGCGCGCGCGTCGCGCTCCGCCCGCCCACGGGCCGCGCGCGCGCCCGCGCGAGGCGCCGGGAGCGGGGTGGTCAGTCGAGGCCCCGGCCGCCATCGAACCGGATCGGCCGTCCTCCGACGAGGCCGGCGGTGGTCGGGACGACGAACGTCATCGCACCTCCGATGATCCGCCACGGCTGCGCCAAGGGCATCGGGGGAAGGCGGAGTGGACGATTCGGGCAACTACCGAGACGACGTCGATCGTGCACGGAAGCGCGCCGCGCGGCTGTTTGTCCCTGCCACTCCGTCGAGCGACTACGGTTGCTCCAACGACCGAAGGAGGACGCGATGGAACGGCACGTGTCGTGGGTGATCGAGTTGGCCGTGAAGGACGGCGCGCTCGACAGCTTCACCGAGCTGATGCAGGAGATGGTCGCCGGAACGGACGCCGAGCCGGGAACGCTCGGCTACGAGTGGTACATCTCGGCCGACCAGGGCACCGTGCACATCGTCGAGAAGTACGTGGACTCCGAGGCGATGATCGCCCACGTCAACGGCTTCGGGGAGAGGTGGGCCGGCCGCTTCATGGCGTGCGTCGAGGTCACCCGCTGGGTCGTCTACGGTGACCCGAGCCCGGCCGCCCGGGAGCTCCTGGACGGCTTCGGGGTCGTGTACCTCGGGCCCTGGGGCGGCTTCTCGCGCCTCTCCTAGCCGGCCGACCGGTTCCTGGGCGCCGAGGTGCGGCGCCAGACGCCGCGGTCGCGAAGCCACGGCTCGAACGGGCCGGGCGGCGGCGTCTCGTGAGCGCCGACGACGAGAGCGCCGGCCGGCCGTAGGGCCCGATGCAGGTGCCCGGCGACCGCCCGTTGCACGTCGTCGGCGAAGTACGTGAAGGCGACGTTGCGGCAGAGCACGAGGTCGAAGGAGCCGCCCGGCGGGTCGTCGCGCACGTCGTGGAGCGCGAACGTCACGCGCTCCCGGTGGGCCGGGTCGAGGCGTCCGTCGGCGAATGCCTGCGCACGGAGGGCAGGAGGGAGCCCGCGGAGGCTGCTCTCGGGGTAGCGCGCGGCCCGTGCCCGTTCGAGCAGGGCGTGATCGACGTCGGTCGCGAGGATGTCGATCGCGACTCCGGCGTCGGCGGCGGCGAGCACGAGCGAGTACGGCTCCTCGCCGGATGCGCAGCCGACGCTCCACGCCCGGACCGCGGGCCCGAGAGCGGGGAGCACGACGTCGCGAAGCGTCTCGAACGCCGCGCGATCGCGCCAGAAGCGCGAGATCGTGACGCGGCAGCAGCGGTCGAGCTCGACCCACTCCTCGTCGTTGGCGTCGAGGTACGCGCGGTACGCCGCACAGTCGGGGAGGCCGAGCTCCTCGAGGCGTCGCGCGATGCGTCGGCAGACCTGGCGGCGAACCCGTCGGAAGCCCTGCCAGCGCAGGCCGAGGCGAGGCAGCGCCCACTGCAGCAGGGCCACGCACTCGTCATCCCTCATCGGACGCACCCATGAGGAGAGTGGTCGAGCACTCGCGACCGGCGTCGGTCCGCACCCGCGCAGACGGCACGATGGGAGCATGACGCACTGGCCGTCGACCGCCGACGAGCTGGTCGAGGAACAGGCCCGCCTCGCACTGGCACCCGCCGACCCGTGGGCCCCCGAGCCCGCCTGCCGCGTCGGCGGATGCTTCGTCTGCTTCCCGCGCGGGGCGCACGGAGTCGGCTGCGCGGGCGACCGTGCCTGGGCAGCCGCCGCCCTCGGCCACGACGTCACGGTGATCGTGGGAGCGGCGGGCGCCCCGTACGAGGCGGGGCTGCTCGCGCTGCGCGAGGGAGCCCTGCTCGAGCGGGCGGTGCGGGCCCTCTCGGAGGCGCCCGACGCGCTGCTCGTGAACGCGACCGGACGCGACCACCCACGGCGCGCCGGGCTCGCAGTGCACCTCGGCGCCGTCCTCGACCTGCCGACCGTCGGCGTCACGCATCGCACGCTCCTCGCCGGGGGCGGGTGGCCGCCGGACACACAGGGGGCGCGGAGCCCGTTGCTGCTCGACGGCGAGCAGGTCGGCTGGTGGCTGCGGACCAGGGTCGGTGCCCGCCCGCTCGCGGTGCACGCGGGCTGGCGGACCGATCCCGACACCGCGGCGGCGCTCGTCCTCTCGTCGACGTCGCGTGCGCGCACCCCGGAGCCGCTCCGCCGCGCGCGCCGTGCAGCACGACGGGCACGGGCGCTCGCCGGTGTCGTCGATCTGTGAGACTCGAGGTGCCCGACGAGCATCCCGCCGGCGCGGCCTCCGACACCGCGGCGGCTCGGATCGATCGAGAGGAGGCCTCCGTGATCGCCCTCACCAGCTCCGACTTCGAGGCGGGCGCGGTGATCCCCGTCCGCCACACCTGTGACGGCGACGACGTCTCCCCGGCGCTCGCGTGGAGCGGGCTTCCCGCCGGCACCGCCTCCCTCGCGCTCGAGGTCGACGACCCCGACGCGCCCGGCGGGACGTTCACCCACTGGCTCGCGTGGGGGCTCGACCCCTCGTCGGGAGCCCTGCCCGGCGGCACGCCTGCGCCGACCGAGGGTCGCAACGGCTTCGGCGGCACCGGTTACCGCGGCCCGTGCCCGCCGCGGGGCGGCCCGCACCGGTACGTGTTCCGGCTGTACGCGCTCGACACGCCGCTCGCACTCGAGGCCGGGGCCGACGCGAGCGCCTTCCGGACGGCGCTCGCAGGCCACGTGCTCGACACGGGCGAGCTCACCGGGACCTTCGGACGCGGCTGAGCGAAGCCGACCGACCGCCGCGTGACGACGCTCGTGCCGCCCGCTAGCGGACGACGACGACCATCGCCAGCGAGTTGTCGACCCCGATCGTGTCCAGCTTCGGGATCCCCTCGATCTCGGTCCGAACGGTCTTCAGACGGTACGTCCCCTTCTTCCGGAACACGACGGTCACCTTCTCGTTGATGCCCATCGCCTTCCCGAGCGAGACGGCGGGACCGGAGAGCTTCGCCAGGCGGTGCCGATCGACGTCGCGGTTGACCACCGTGAGGCGGGCGCCGCGGCGAACGACGAGCCTCGCGCCCGGGGCGCTCCTCTTCCCGAACGTCCAGACGTGGCATCCCTTCGTCACGTGAGCGATCCCGAGCACGACGCGCGACTTGGCGGTGCGGACGACGACGGGGCGCTTCATGGACGCCTTCAACGCCGCAGCCTCGTCGGCCGGGTCACCCCCGTGGGCGCCCGCGCCTGCGGCAAGGACGAGCAGCGCAGCGAACCCGACCACGGCCGACAGCAGGACGGTTCTCATGACGTGTGCTCCTTTCCGTCGAAGACGTCTACCTCCATGATCCGCGATCCTCTCGTCGACGGTATCGGCGACAGCCCGCAGGGACGACCACCCGATCGGATGGCCTGCGCCGCCCGAGCCCGCTACCCGATCAGGTAGCCCCGCTCGGGTCGGCCGGGTCGTCGTCGGCGATCCCCGCCCGGATCGCATAGGCGGCCGCCTGTGCCCGGTTCTTCAGGCGGAGCTTCGCGAGGATGTTCTTCACGTGGAAGCTCACCGTGTTCTCCGAGATCCCGAGCGCGGACGCGATCTCGCGGTTCGTCGCGCCCTCGGCGATGAGGCGGAGGACGTCCCCCTCCCGTTCCGTGAGGGCGGGCTCGTCCTGCTGGGGCTCGCTCGAGCGCTGGACGAACACGTCGACGATCCGAGCGGCATCGTTGGCCCGCAGCGTCGGCTCGCCGCGCTCGATCGCCTCCAGCGTCCGGCCGAAGTCCTCGTCCGACAGGTCCTTCAGGAGGTATCCCTCGGCGCCCTTCTGGATCGCCTCGAAGAGATCGGTGTCGTCGTCGGAGACCGTGACGATCACGACCTTGACGTCCTGGGTCAGCTCCCTGATCCGCCGTGTCGCCTCGATGCCGTCGCAGCCGGGCATCGAGAGGTCCATGAGCACGAGGTCGGGGCGAAGCTCTCGTGCGAGCGCGACGGCCTCGTCTCCGTTGCCCGCCTGACCGACGACCTCGTGACCCCATGCCTCGAGCAGGCTGGCGATCCCGGCCCGGAAGAGCGCGTGGTCGTCAGCGAGCAGAACGCGCATGCGACGCCTCCGGAGCGACGGGGACCGAGACCGTCACGGCCGTGCCCCCGCCGGTCGATGCGACCGTGAACGACCCTCCGACCGCGGCCGCCCGCTCGCCCATGGTGCGCAACCCGAGCCTCGGCCACCCCGTCGGTGTCCCGTTGCCCTCGGCGAGACCGACACCGTCGTCCTCGACCTCCACGACCAGGTCGCCGTCCGACGCCGCGAGCCGCACGGCGACCCGTGACGCCCGTGCGTGCTTGCGGACGTTCGTGAGCGCCTCCTGCACGATCCGGAGGACCTGGATCTCGACCACCTGCGGCAACCGGAGGTCGCCTACACCGTCGTCGTCCTCGAAGCTCGTCGCGATCCCGGTCATGTGCTCGAACGACTCGAGGTAGCTCGCGATCGAGGGAGCGAGGCCGGCCGGGCCGTCGGTTGCGAGACGGAGGCCGACGATCGCCTCGCGAATGTCGGTGTAGACGCCGCGGAGCGCATCGCCCATCGCGTCGAGCTCGCGCGTGGCGGCATCGGTACGGCCCGACTGCACGAGGCGCCGGACGGCGAGGGTCTGCGTATTCGCGTACCCGATGACCTGTGCGAGGCCGTCGTGGAGCTCGCGCGCGATGCGGACCCGCTCCTCGACCACCGCCTCGCCGAGCAGGTGTTCGTGGAGCTGCGCGTTCGCCACGCCGAGAGCGACGCGGTCCGCGATCCCGTCGAGCAGCTGGATGCTGCACGCGATACCGCTGGCTGACCGCGTGGTGACGTACATGGCGCCGAGCACCGAGCCGGCGTGCGCGAGTGGCACCGCACAGCACATGCCGATGGACGACGGATCGAGCCCGAGCTCGACGAGCCGCCGATCGTCCGGGCCGGCGCGGAACACGAGCGTCTCCGATGTCGTGAGGGCCGAGCGTGCGAGTGTCTTCCCCGAAGGGTCGCGCTCCGACGATCCCCCCTCACTCTCCCCGCTGCGGACCGCGAGCTCCAGGCTGTGGTCGCGCAACAACCAGACCTCGACGAGGTCGGCGTCGGCGACGTCGCGGACGATGTCGGCGGTGTGGGAGAGCGCCACGTCGAGGTCGGCCGAGTCGGACACGCCGTGCCCGACCGCGAGCAGGGTCGCGAGGTCGCGGTTCTGGTCGACGATGCGCTGCTCGAGGCGGTCGACGAGGCGGAAGACGGCGTACGAGAAGAAGCTCACCGACGCTGCCGCCCAGACCGCCGTGAGCATCACGCCCGGGAAGTCGTGCAGCTCCTTGAGCACCGTGTGCAGGAGGACGTAGAGCACCGAGACGAACGCGACGGGGGCCGCGATCGTGAGCCATCTGAGCTTCCCGATCGTCATCACTGCCGGTCTCGCGTCTCAGCGTAGCGCGGTGCGCTGTCGCTGGCGACCACGGCCGAGGGCGCCCTGCCTGCATGTGGGCGGATCGGCAGAGGCGTGGCACGGGGCGCGGGCGAGCGCTGCCGTGGGAGCGTTCGTGCCGGACGACGACGAGCCCACCCCGCCCGCGGCGATCCCCGTCGCCTCGGGCTCTGAGCGCTCGACGACGTGCCGGCGGGCCTTCGCGTCAGGCGAGCGCCGCCGAGCGGGCAGCGAGATCGCGGTCCCGGTCGGTGATCCCCCCGGCCGAGTGCGTCCACCACCGGAGGGTGACGCGCCCCCAGCCGAAGGACACGTCCGGATGGTGGTTCTCCGCCTCCGCCAGCTCGCCGACGCGGTTCACGAACGCGAGCGCGGAGGCGAAGTCGGCGAACGCGAAGTCGCGCTGCAACGCGCCGTCGACCTCGCTCCAGCCCTCGGGGACGCTCATGGAGGCAGTATGCCCGGTGACTACGATCGGGTGAGTCATGTCGGCCACCCCTTCTCGCGAGGTCGAAGCGGACCGTCCCCGGCGGATGGAGCCGGGCGGGCCCCTCGCCGCGCGCTCACGCAAGGCGCGACCGCGCCCCGAGTTGGTGGTCGAATACCTCTTCGGGCCAGTCGCGCGGCTGATCGTCGCCCTCCTCCTCCCGCTGCGCGTCCCGCCGCCCGCCGTCGTCCTCGCGAACACCGCCGCGGGCCTCGCCGCAGCGTGGGCGATCTGGCACGGCGACCTGGTCGTCGGTGCCCTGCTGCTGCAGCTGAAGACGCTGCTCGACAACGCCGACGGCCAGCTCGCGCGGGCGGCAGGACGAACATCGACTCTCGGGCGGTACCTCGACACCGAGGCCGATGCGCTCGTCAACGTCGCCGTGTTCGTCTCGCTCGCCCACGTGACGGGTCTCCCGTGGCTCGCGCTCGGCGCGTTCGTAGCGCTGACGGTCGTGCTCAGCGTCGACTTCAACCTCGAGGCGATGTACCGCGAGGCCCGCGGCGAGCAGTTCCGCCCGCCTCCGGACGAGGAGAGCGGAGGTCGCGTCGCGCGCGTGCTCGCGGCCGTGTACGACGCGGTCTTCGGCCCGCAGGACCGCGCGGTGCGGTCGCTCGCGCAGCGACGGCTCGAGCGCACGCTCCGCGGCGTCCGCGACCGCACCGTCCGCGAGCGTGCCACGCTCGCCTACCACGACGGCGCGACGGTCGCCATGCTCGTCAACCTCGGGCTGTCCACGCAGCTCGCGGTCCTCGGCCTCTGCCTCGTGCTCGACGCGCCCGCCGCCTACCTCTGGTTCGCGCTCGCATGCGGTCTTCTCGTCCCCGTCCTCTGGGCACGTCGTGAGCGGCGCGGGCGAGCCGCGCGGGTGACCCGATGAGCCGCGGCGGGGCGCTCGTCACCGGAGCGGCGCGCGGCATCGGCCGGGGAATCGCGCTCGCACTCGCTGACGAGGGCTACGACATCGCGGTGCACTTCCGGCGCTCGACTGACGACGCCGAGGCGGTCCGGGCGGAGGTCGCCGGGCGCGGACGCCGAGCGGTGACGGTGCAGGCCGACCTCACCGACGACGAGGCAGCCGTCGCCACCGTGCACGAGGCGCACGCGCTCGTCGGCCCCCTGCGCGTCCTCGTCAACAACGTCGGGAACTACCTCGTCACGCCGCTCGACGAGCTCACGATCGCGGAGTGGGACGAGATGATCGACTCCAACCTCCGCGCGACCTTCTCCACGTGTCGGACGGCACTCCCGCTGCTCCGGGCGGCGGGCGGCGGGCGGATCGTGAACCTCGGCTACGCCGGTGCCGGTGATCTCGTCGCCCGACCGAGCGTCGTCTCCTACGCGATCGCGAAGACGGGCGTGATCCTGCTCACGAAGGCGATCGCGCGAGCCGAGGCGGCACACGGGATCACGGCGAACGTCGTCGCCCCCGGGGTGATCGAGAACTCCGACAGCAAGCCGCTGGGGGAGATCCCGGCGGGCCGCGAGGGGACGATCGACGAGGTCGCCGCGGCCGTCCGCTACCTCGTCTCCCCGGCCGCCGACTACGTCACCGGGCAGGTGATCGAGCTCGCCGGAGGGTGGAACCTGTAGCGACCCCCGCCGGTCGCGGGCGGGCGCCGCAGCCCACCGAACACGGCCGGTTCGATCGGGCGGAGCCCGTGCAGGGCGGTGATGTCCATATTTTGTCTATGATCAGGGCGTGAGCTCGGCTGCCGACACCTCCTTCGAGCCGACCGTCATCGCCGGCGGCCGGACGAACCACCACTCGTCCCCGCACGCGGGTGACCGGCGCACGGTGATCGCCTCGGCGACGCGCGCGCTCCTCGAGGCGATCGGTGAGGACACGACCCGCCCCGGCCTCGAGAAGACCCCGGAGCGGGTGGCGAAGGCGTGGGAGCATCTGACCGCGGGGTACGGCCTCGAGCCCGAGGAGGTCGTCAACGGCGCCCTCTTCCCGTCGGAGTCGTCCCAGCTCGTGATCGTGCGCGACATCGAGTTCTCGTCGCTCTGCGAGCACCACCTGCTCCCCTTCACGGGTCGCGTCCACGTCGGGTACGTGCCCGGCCGCTCGATCCTCGGGTTGTCGAAGTTCGCCCGGCTCACGGACCTCTACGCGCGACGGCTGCAGGTGCAGGAGCGCCTCACGGGGCAGATCGCAGAGGCGGTGATGACCCTGCTCGAGCCCGAGGGCGTCGGCGTCGTCGTCGAGGCGGAGCACATGTGCATGGTGATGCGCGGCGTCGAGAAGCCGGGCTCCCTGACCCGCACCACCGTGCTCCTGGGCTCGTTCCGCGACGACAGGGACGTCCGCGAGCAGTTCCTCTCGGCCGTGCCGGGGCCGGGCGCCTAGCGACGCACCCCGCCGGGCTCAGGCCGCGCCGCGCAACGTCAGCCGCTGCCCGTTCATCGCGGCGGCGGCATCGGCGCTCAGGTAGGCGACGGCCTCCGCGATCTCCTCGGCAGGGGTGAACGTCGTGAAGTCCCGACCCGGGTCCTCGGCGCGCATCGCCGGGGTGACGATCGCCCCCACGACGACGAGGTTCGCGGTCGTGCCCGAGCCCCGGACGCGGTCGGCCACGGCGAGCAGCCACGCGTCGGCCGCCGCCTTCGCCGCCGCGTAGGCGGCGTTCGTGTGCGTCGGGGCCTGGGCCTGCCCCGCCGAGATCCCGACCACGCGGCCACGCCCACTCGCGAGGAGGTGGGGGAGGAAGGCCCGGGTCGTGTGCTGCACGGTGCGGACGAGCAGCTGCTCCAGCCATCCCCAGTCCTCGAGCGGCGCCTCCTCGATCGGCGTGCCGCCACGCCACCCGCCGACGAGGTGCACGAGGCCGTCGACGTGCCCGTGACGACGCGCGAGGTCGTCCGCCCACGCCCGTGTCGCCGCGTCGTCGAGGAGGTCGACGGCCGTCGCGTCGGCCGGGCCGTCGATCGCGCCCGCCAGCCGCTCGACCTCGGCGGCGCGCCGCCCTGCGAGCGAGAGCGTCGCCCCGGCACCGGCGAGTCGGTGGACGACGGTCGGCCCGAGGTTCCCCGAGGCGCCCGCGACCGCGATCACGCGGCCGTCGAGCGACCTGAGCGCGCGTTCGGTCACGGCGTGAGTCTACGCACGCACCGGCACCGGCAGCTCGCAGTCGGCGCGACCGGGGGACGGTCCGTCACCCGCCGGAGGCGCGAGACGACCCACTCCGGGCAGGGATCCCGTGCAGTCGATACGGTGGAGGGAACGCAGCGACCGAGGAGGCGAGCATGAGCACAGGCGCGAGCACCGCAGTCACCGGCCCCGTCGGACAACAGCGAGGCACCGTCTTCGTCCTGCTGATCGGGCTGATCACCTTCGGCATCTACTGGTGGTACTGGGCGTACAAGACGCAGGACGAGCTGAAGCAGCACACGGGTGACGGGCTCGGCGGCGTCCTCGGGCTCGTGATCTGGATCCTGCTCAACCCCGTGAGCGCGTTCGTGATCCCCTCGGAGGTCGGCAACACGTACGCCTCCGCGGGCCGGGAGAAGCCGATCACCGGGTGGACCGGGCTCTGGCTGTTCCCGTTCGGGGTGCTCCTGATCCCGGCGATCGTCTGGTTCGTGAAGGTGCAGGGCGCGCTCAACCGCTACTGGGAGTCGGCGACGCCCGCGCCGGAGCCGCCGGCGGCGCCCGCCTCGACGGGCTGAGGCACGCCGACAGCTGCGCGAGGCGCGTCGCGCACACCCCCGTGCTCTCGGGCACGGGCGGCCGTCAGTCGTCGGCGGAGAGCTCGCGCGTCAACTCCGCGAGCGCCTCGTCGCTCATCGCGAAGTAGTTCTCCTCCGTGGGGAACGCCCGCTCCCTCACCTCCCGGGCATAGCGCTCGAGGCCCTCGAGGATCACCGACCCCGCGTCGCCGAACACCTTCGCCATCCGCGGCTTGAACTTCGGGTAGAGCCCGAACATGTCGTGGTAGATGAGCAGCTGCCCGTGGGCGTGCGGCCCGGCGCCGAGGCTGATCACGAAGCACGTCTCGGCTCGCTCGGTGATGATCTCGCACACCTGGTCCGGCACCAGCTCGAGCAGGATCGCGAAGACGCCCGCCCGCTCCAGCGCCGCCGCGTCCTCGACGATCGTGCGCGCCTGCGACGCCGTCTTGCCCTGCAGGCGGAACCCGCCGAGGGCGCTCGAGCTCTGGGGCGTCAGCCCGAGGTGACCCATCACCGGGATCCCCGCGGCGGCGATCCCGGCCACGCGGTCGGCCATCGCCGCGCCGCCCTCGAGCTTGACCGCATCGCACCCGGCCTCTGCCATGAAGCGGCCCGCGTTGCGGATCGCCGTCTCGACGCTCGGCTGGTAGCTCATGTACGGCATGTCCCCGATCAGCCACGCGTTCGGCGAGCCTCGTCGCACGGCCTGCGCGTGGCGGATCATGTCGTCCATCGTCACGGGCAGCGTGCTGTCGTAGCCGAGCATCGTCATCCCGAGGCTGTCGCCGACCAGGATCATGTCGATCCCGGCCTGCTCCTGGAAGGTCGCCGTCGGGAAGTCGTAGCAGGTCAACATCGTGATCGGGTCGCCCCGACCCGCCTTGTCGAACAGGTCGGGGAGGCTGACCTTCTTCCGCTCCGTCATCTCTCACCTCGCACGCTCACGGCTCGATGTCCGATCCTCGCCGGCGATCTCGCTCCGGTCGGTCACGCCTCCTGCGGGATCGCGGTGTGGCGCGGAGCCGCCGTCGGACCAACGCGTCTCCGCGTGACGAGCCTAAAGCGCCGACCTCGGGGATGCCACGGGAAGCGGACGCCGCCCGGGGCGTGCGCCCGATCCCCGCTGATCCTCGGGCCCGTGCTCAGCCGCCACCCGGTGTCGCCGCCGACGCCTCGGGCGTCGGCCGCCGGATCTCCGTCGATCGCGGCGCGACGAGGCCGAGGACGACGAGACCGACCCCGCAGACGACGAGCAGCGCGTCGTACCCCTGCGTCTCGACGAGCGCGCCGAGCGCGGCGGTGCCCGCGCCGCTGCCGAGGAACAGCGAGAAGGCGAAGAGCGAGATCGCCGTGCCACGAGCCGTCGGCGCGAGCTCGGTGGCGCGGATCTGGAACGTCGAGTGGCAGAGCGAGAACCCCGCCCCGAGGGCGACGAGGGCCGGGACCACGGCTCCCCACCCGGGAGCGGCGAGGACGGCCAGGTACGCGAGGCCCATCACCACCCCGCCGCCGGCGATCAGCCGGTTCTCGCCGAACCGGCGTCCGAGCGCCGCGACCGAGCGACTCGCGACGAGGATCGCGACGCCGTCGAGGGCGAGGATCAGCCCGATCGCGTAGTAGCTGAGGCCGTAGACCTCGCGCAGGAGCGCGCCGAGGTACGCCGTGCCTCCGAAGAAGAGCGCTCCCTCGACGAGCACGGCCACGTAGAGGACGACCGCGCGCCCGTTCCCGAGAAGCCGCCGGTGCGCGGCGAAGGGGCTGCCACCGGGCCGCTCGGGCGCAGGGGTGGCGCCGCGCATCCTCCACAGCGGCACGACGAGGAGCGCCATCAGCACCCCGTCGACGACGTACATCGCGCGCCAGTCGATCACCTCCGCCATCAGCCCGCCGAGCGTCGCGCCCATCACCTGCCCCGCGGCCACCGCGCCGAGCAGCATCGCCACGGCCTGGTGGCGATCCTCGTAGGGGATGAGGTAGCCGACCGTCGCCAGCGCGAGCGGGAAGAACGCCGCGGCGACGGCGCCCGCGAGCAGCCGCATCCCGACGAGCGCCTCGAGCGTCGGGACGAACGCGGTCAGCGCGAGCACCGGCGCGAACGCGATCGCGACGGTCGCGATCACCCGCATCGGGCCGGTGCGATCCGCGAGCGGGCCCCAGGCGAGCTGGAACGTGCCGTAGGCGATCAGGTAGGCGGTCATCGCGGCACCCACGCCCGCGACCGTCGCGTCCAGGTCGCCGGCGATCTGGGGCAGCACCGTCGCGATCACGCGCGAGTCGGCCATCACGACGAACGCCAGGAGGTAGAGGAGCGGCAGCAGCCCGGGTGGCGCCCCGGCCGGCCGTCCGGCCGCGACCGGGGCCGGGCCCGACGTCACGACCCGAACCAGGCGTCGAGGCGCTCGGCCTCGAATTGCCGCTTCGCCTCGTGGTGCTCGGGCGCGGGGTCGCTCAGCTGCACCGACGGCTCCGGCTCCGCGTAGAAGTCGCCGTCGACGAGGGCGGCGGCGTGGGCGCCCAGCTCGAGGAAGCAGAAGCCGTGCCCGTCGAAGAGGTCGGGCTGCGGCGCCCCGGTGAGGTCGGCCGCGATCGCGGCGGCGACGCGGGAGCCCTCGAGCTCCGCGATCACCCCCGCCTTCGGCAGCGGCAGGCCGTTCGCGAGTCTGATCAGCGTGCAGTCGCCGACGGCGAAGACTCCGTCGTGCTCGGTGCGCAGGGTGCCCCGGTCGACCTCGATCCAGCCGCTCTCCCCGGTGAGCCCCCCGGCTACGACGACGTCGGGCACCCGGTGCGGTGGGACCGCGATCAACAGGTCGAAGGCGAGCTCGGAGCCGTCGGCGAAGAGGACCCGACCGGGCTCCACGCGCTCGGTCGCCGCACCCGTGCGGTGCGCGATCCCGCGGTCGTCGAGGCGGACGCCGAGCCACTCGGACCCGGCGCGCCCTGCGTTCGGCATCAGCATCGGTTGCAGCGTGGCGACCGCGAGCTCCGTGCGCTCCCTGAGCCCTCGCTCGCGAAGGTGCTCGTCGAGCAGCATCGCGCACTCGTAGGGTGCGGGCGGGCACGGGTACGGGGCGCCCATGATCACGATCGCGATCGTCCCTCCCTCGAAGGCGGCGACCGCGTCGCGGAGGGCGGGGACGCCGGCGACGTCCCAGACGTCGTGGCCGCGCCCGACGAGCCCGGGGACGAGGTCCGGTCGGGAGCGTGCGCCGAGCGCGACGACGAGATGATCGGCGTCGAACCGGCCCGCATCGGTCGTGGCCGCGCGCGCCGCGGGGTCGATGCCCGTGATCTCCGCCTGCACGAACGACACGCCGGCACCGTCGAGCACGGACCGGGAGCGGCGCCCCTCCGCGACCGTCCCGACGCCGACGAGCTCCCAGAGCTTGCGCAGCCCCATCGAGAAGTGCTCGGCACGATCGACCAGGACGACCTCGTGACCCTCGCCGAGCCGCTCGCGCAACCCGGTCGCAACGGCGATCCCGCCGAACCCTGCTCCGAGGACGAGCGTCCGCGTCACGTCGCCAGTCTGCCCGAGAGCGGCCGTGCGTGCCCGCCGCTAGAGCCTGGCGAACCGCTCGACGAGCTGCCTGTCGCCCGCGACGACCAGCACGTCGTGCTCGCCGACGACGGTGTCGGCGGTCGCGAACGTCCAGGCGCCGCCCTCCGGCTTCACGCAGACGACGGTCACCCCGTACCGCTTCCGCACCTCCGCCCCCTCCAGGGTCTGGCCGTGGAGCTCGCGCGGCGTTGGGCGCTCGAGGAGCGCGAAGCCCTCGTCGAGCTGGATGTAGTCGATCGTCCGCCCGACGAGCATGTGCGCGACGCGGACGCCCATGTCTCGCTCGGGGAAGACGACGCGGTGGGCGCCGACGCGCCCGAGGATGCTCCCGTGCGCGCGCGTGATCGCCTTCGCCCACACCCGGTCGATGCCGAGGTCGACGACGAGCGCCGTCGCGAGCACGCTCGACTCGATGTCCGTGCCGATCGCGACGACGGCGGTCCCGAACTCGGGGGCTCCGAGCTGCCGCATCGCGTCGGGGGAGGTGGCGTCGGCCTGCACGACGTGGGTCAGCCAATGCGAGCACTGCTGCACGAGCTCGGCGTCGCTGTCGACGCCGAGCACGCTGTAGCCGAGCTCCGTGAGCGAGCGTGCGAGCGCGCCGCCGAAGCGGCCGAGCCCGATCACGAGGACGTCGTTCTCCCTAGCCAATGAGCGGGCGCTCCTCGGGGTAGGAGAACAACCGCTCCCGCTCGCGCAGCACGAGGGCGAGGGCGACGGTGTGCGGGCCGATGCGGCCGATGAACATGAGCGCGATGAGGATACTCTCGCCGAACGCGTCGAGCTGGTCCGTGACGCCGGTCGTGAGCCCGACCGTGCCGAAGGCGGAGATCGCCTCGAACAGCGCCTGGTAGAGGTAGAGGTCGCTCGTCGCCATGAGCGCGAGCGTCGCGACGACGATCGCGTTGATCCCGACGAACGCGACGACGAGCGCCTGTCGCTGCGCGCGGGCCGACACGCGTCGCCGGAAGACGGATACGTGGCGGTCGCCGCGTGCCTCCGAGAGCACCATCAGGCCCAGGAGGGCGAACGTCGTGACCTTGATCCCTCCCGCCGTCGAGCCGCTCCCGCCGCCGATGAACATGAGGATGTCCGTGACGAGCAGCGTCTCCCCGGTCGCCTCCCCGTAGTCGATGGAGTTGAACCCCGCCGTCCTCGGCGTGATCCCGCCGAAGAGCGCGGCGAGCAGCTTGTCGGGGGTCGAGAGCGCCCCGAGCGTGCTCCCGTTGTCCCATTCGAACCCGAGCACGGCGACCGTGCCGAGCACGACGAGGACACCCGTGACGAGGAGCGTCAGCTTCGTGTGCAGGGACCAGCCGGCGGCACCCCCGCGCTCGCGGACGAGCTCGAGCACGACGGGGAACCCGATCCCGCCGAGCACGATCGCGGCGGCGACGACGAGGATCACCGTCCAGTCGTCGACGAAGCCGACGAGGCTGTCGCTCCAGAGCGAGAAGCCTGCGTTGTTGAACGCGGACACCGACGTGAAGACCCCGTCCCAGAGCGCCGAGCCGAGATCGTCGCCCCGGGCGAGGAAGCGCACGGTGAGGACCGTGGCGACCACGGTCTCCGCCGCGACGCTGAAGAGCGCCACGCCACGGAGGACGTGGCGGAGGTCCCCGGGGTCGACGCCTCCGCTCTCGGCGCTCGCGAGCAGACGGGTACGCATCCCGAGGCGGCGGGCGACGATGAGCGCGATCACCGACGTCAGGGTCATGATCCCGAACCCCCCGACCTGGATCAGCCCCAGGATCACCGCCTGCCCGAACGACGTGAACGTGCCCGGCACGTCGACCGTGACGAGACCGGTGACGCACACCGCCGAGGTCGAGGTGAAGAGCGCCGTCAGGAAGCCGACCCCGCCGGGCCCCTGCTTGGCGACCGGCAGCACGAGGAGCACGGTGCCGACTCCGATCGCGAGCGCGAACGACAGCGCGACCACACGCGACGGATGCCGCAGCAGGCGGTCCAGCACCGGAAAGGCATAGCACGCGATGCGACGCGAGGTCGCCGCTGACGCACCCCCCGACGGGCACCCTCGTCGTTCCGTAGGCTCGTGCCGTGCATCCCGCAGTCGCCGTCGTCGTCGCGGTCGCGCTCTTCGTGGGGCTCCCGCTGCTCGTGATCGGGCTCGCGGCGGTGGGCCCGGTCGGCTGGGTCGTCGCCGCAGCGGTGCTCCCGCTCGCCACGCTCGCCGTCATCCTCTGGCTCGGTCGCCCACGGCCCGGCGACGGGCAACCACCCACTATGTGAGCATGGAGCCGCGCGTCGTCATCGGGACGATGGCGCTCGTCCTCGGCGCGGGGCTCGCGGCCAGGTTCGCCGCCTCGGTGATCCGGATCCCCGAGATCGTGCTGCTGCTCGGACTGGGTGCGGCGATCGGCCCTTCCGGCGTCGGCTGGATCGACATCCCGTTCGACTCGACGGTCGCGCAGGTGCTGCTCACCCTCGCCGTGTCGTTCATCCTGTTCCGCGGCGGCCTCGACCTCTCGGTCCGCGTGCTCTCGCGCCGGGTGATCAGCCTCGGGTTGCTCGTCCTCCCCGGCGTCGTGCTGACCGCCGCCCTCACCGGGGCGGTCGCCGCCGCGGCGTTCGGTATCGAGCCGCGGGTCGGATTCCTGGTCGGGGCGGTGCTCGCACCGACGGATCCCGCGATCCTCGTCCCGCTCTTCGAGCGCCTCCGCGTGCGGCCGGGGGTGGCGCAGACGATCGTCGCCGAGTCCGCGTTCAACGACCCCACCGCGGCGGTGCTCGCCCTCGCCGTCGCCGCGTCGATCGCGACGCACGACACGTCGCTGAGCCGGCCCGCGCTCGACTTCGTCACCGATGTCGGCGTCTCGTGTGCACTCGGGATCGGGCTCGGCGTGGCAGTTGCGCTCGTCGTCTCGAGCCGCCGCACCGGCATCTGGCGCGAGTCGGCGGCGCTCGCCGTGATCACGGTCGTCGCCGCGTCCTACGCGGCGATCGACGTCGCGGGTGGGTCGGGGTTCCTCGGGGCGTTCCTCGCCGGCCTGATCGTCGGGAACATGGGCGAGATCCGGCACCGCATGCACGAGCGCCACGAGGCCGAGGTGAGGGTCGTCGCCTCTGCGCTCGCCGAGCTGTCGGCGATCTTCGTGTTCGTCCTCCTCGGTTCCGACCTCCCCTTCGCGGCGATCCGCGAGCACTGGCTGCCGGCGCTCGGGGTCGTGGGGATGCTCGTCCTCGTGGCGCGGCCGATCACCGTGCTCGCGTGCCTGCTCCCCGACCGGCGTGCGCGCTGGGCCCCGGGCGAGATCGCATTCATCGCGTGGACGAGGGAGACGGGCGTCGTCCCCGCCGCCCTCGCCGGGATCCTCGTCGCGGACGGAATCGAGGGCGCGGACATCGTCACCGTCTGCGTCGCCGTCGCCCTCGTCGTCACCGTCACGCTGCAGTCCACGACGAAGCCGTGGCTCGCGCGGCGGCTCGGCCTGGTCGACGACGAGCGACCGCTGCACGATTCCGCGCTCGCGGAGTAGACTGGGACGCACAGAGTCGTCGAGTTCAGGGGGATCCGGGTGAGCGCGGGGGCGCTCCCGCACAAGTCGCATTGGGTCGTCGTTGGCATTGCCGTGCTGGCGCTGTGGATCGCGCCGGCCTCGCTCGCCGAGGACCCGTCGCCCGACCCCGCGCCCGACCCCGTTCCGGTCGAGACCACGCCGACCACGACGCCGGCGGCCCCCAAGCCCGCGCCGAAGCCGAAGCCGGCGGCGCCGAAGCCCGCGCCGAAGCCCGCGCCGACCACGTCGACATCGAGCTCGTCGTCGTCCTCGTCGTCGTCCTCGACATCGAGCTCGTCCTCGACATCGAGCTCGTCCTCGTCGTCGCGCCCCTCGACGACGACCGTACCGTCCACACCGAAGCCGAAGCCCGCGGTGACGAAGCCGAAGCCCGCGGCGACGAAGCCGAAGCCCGCGGCGACGAAGCCGAAGCCCGCGGCGACCACGCCGAAGCCCGCTCCGGTGCCGGCCGAGCCACGTGCGACCTCGGGCGACCCGTCGCCGGCGGTCGTCACGTTGTCGGGGTCGTCGGGCGCGAGCGACGACGCGGTGCTCTCCGGGCCGCTGCTCGTGCTCGTCCTCGCCGTCCCCGGCGTGATGCTGCTGCTGTCGATGATGCCCACCCACACGGTCGCCGCCGCGGGCGCCGTGGGGCGCGCCGTCGTCCACGGCCGGGTCGCGCTCGCCGCCCTCGCGCTCGCGGTCTGGCTGGGCGTCCTGATCTCGATGCTGCTCGGAGGTGACATGTGAGACGCCCGCGTCTCGTCCGGATCGTTCTCCTCACGGTGCTCGCCGTGAGCCTCGTGCTCGTTCCCGTCGTCGCTGCCGACCCACCGACGGTGTCGATCACCGGCGGCCCGAGCGGAACCGTGCCCACCTCCTCGGCGACGTTCACGTTCGACGTCACGGACGATCCGGTCGGGCCCACTACCGTCGAGTGCTCGCTCGACGGCGGCACGTTTGCCGCGTGCTCGTCCGGCGTCGGCTACTCGGGGCTCGCCGACGGCGGGCACTCGTTCGTCGTCCGCGTCACCAACGACGACGGGAGCACCTCCGCATCGAGGGACTGGACGGTCGACACCACCGGGCCGAGCACGTCGATCACCTCTGCGCCGCCGAGCCTCACGAACGACAAGAACGCCTCCTTCTCCTTCTCCGCCTCCGGCGCGGCATCGTACGAGTGCAAGCTCGACGGCGGCGGCTTCGAAGGGTGCACGTCCGGCAAGAACTACAACAACCTCGGCGACGGCGGCCACACGTTCACCGTCCACGCGATCGACGCCGTCGGCAACACCGGCCCCGACGCCTCGTACACGTGGACGATCGACACGGCGGCCCCGACGACGACGATCACTTCCGGGCCCTCCGGCACGACCGGGCCGGACGGCAACGTCTTCACCTTCTCCGCGACCGAGTCGGCGACGTTCGGATGCCGCCTCGACGGCGGCACGTTCTCCCCGTGCTCGTCGGGGGTCTCCTACTCGGGCCTCGCGAGCGGGAGCCACACGTTCTCCGTCCGGGCGACCGATGCCGCCGGCAACGTCGGCGCCGACGTGTCGCGGACCTGGACGGTCGACGCCTCGCCGCCCGACACGACGATCACCGGGGGGCCGACGGAGGGATCCGTGATCAACGACCCGACGCCGACCTTCACCTTCAGCGCGACCGAGACCCCTTCGACGTTCCAGTGCAGCGTCGACGGCGCCGGCTTCTCCGCCTGCTCGTCGCCGACGACACCGTCGCTCGCGGACGGGGCACACAGCTTCGCGGTGCGCGCGGTCGACGGGATCGGCAACGTCGACCCGACCCCGGCGACCCGGTCGTTCACCGTGGACACGACCGGGCCGACGACGACGATCACCTCGGGCCCGTCCGGCACGGTCGGCGCGACGAGCGCGACGTTCGCGTTCAGCGCCTCCGAGGGCGGGGTCACGTTCGCGTGCCAGATCGACGGTGGTGCCTTCGCCACCTGCACGTCGCCTCGCACGTACACAGGGCTCGCGAGCGGGGGCCACACGTTCTCCGTCCGGGCGACCGATGCCGCCGGCAACGTCGGGACGACGGCGAGCACGAGCTGGACCGTCGACGCGACGCCGCCTGAGACGTCGCTCTCCGGCGCGCCGACGGGGACGGTCGCGACGAACGCGGCGACGATCGGCTTCTCGGCGAGCGAGCCGTCGACCTTCGAGTGCAGCCTCGACGGCGCGGGCTTCGCCTCCTGCACGTCGCCCGTCGCGCTCACGGATCTCGCCGACGGCGCCCACACCTTCAGCGTGCGGGCGACCGACGGCGCGGGGAACACCGACCCGAGCCCCGCCACCGCGAGCTGGGCCGTGGACACGACGCCTCCCGTGATCACCACCCCCGGCGCGCTGGCGATCGAGGCGAACGGCCCTGCCGGCTCCAAGGTCACCTACTCGGTGACCGCGTCCGACGGGGGCGTCGCCCTGCTCCCCGGTGCGGTCTCCTGTGCTCCCGCCTCGGGATCCCTGTTCCCGCTCGGCGAGACGACCGTCACCTGCCAGGCCGCCGACGCGATCGGCAACGTCGGCAGCGAGAGCTTCGTCGTCACGGTCGCCGACACGACCGCGCCGACGCTGAACGCGGCCGACGCGACGTTCGCCGCGACGAGCGCCGCCGGCATCAGCCGTAACGCGCCGCCCGTCGCCGCGTACCTCAGAGGCTTCACGGCGTTCGACCTCGTCGGCGTCATCTCGATCCGCTCGACCGCGCCGGAGGTCTTCCCCGTCGGGGAGACGAAGATCACCGTCACCGCGGCCGACGCGGCCGGGAACCAGACGCAGAAGACCGTGACCGTCACGGTGCTCCCGCCCGGGTCGACGCCGCCGCCGCCGCCCGACCAGAAGCCCCCCGCGGACGTGACGCGCGTGCGCGCGGTCGCGGGCGACCACACGGTCACCCTGTCGTGGGTCAACCCGGCGCAGGACGTCGCGCTCGTCGAGATCCGGATGGCGACCGCCGGCGGACCGCAGGTGGGCCGGGTCGTCTACCGGGGGCTCCGCTCGCCGCAGGTGATCAAGAGGCTCCGCAACGACGTCGAGCACCGCTTCGTGCTGACGAGCGTCGACGCCGCAGGGAACCGCTCCGAGGGGATCGTCGCCCTCGCCACGCCGAAGGCGCTCCTGCTCGCCGCCCCCAAGCCCGGCGCGCGTGTGACCAAGGCCCCGCTGCTGCGCTGGGCCCCGGTCGGCGGCGCCTCGTACTTCAACGTGCAGCTCTACAAGGGGAAGGTCAAGGTCCTGTCGGTCTGGCCGACGAAGGCGCGCTTCAAGATGAAGCTGCGGTGGGTCTACGAGAAGAAGAAGCGGGCGCTGACCCCCGGCAAGTACACGTGGTACGTCTGGCCCGGGCTCGGGTCGCGCGCCGAGGCGCGGTACGGGCCGCTGCTGGGCCGGAGCACGTTCGTCTACGCGAAGCCGAAGAAGAAGCTCGCGGCGAAGAAACCGGCGAAGAAGCAGCCCGCGAAGACGACGGGCTCGTCGTCGAAGGGCTAGTACGCGCCGCGGACGATGACGACCGGGCAGTGGGCGTGCTGCGCCACGTGCTGTGACACGGACCCGAGCAGCGCGCCCCTGATCCCCCCGCGGCCGCGCGAGCCGACGACCACGAGCTCCGCCCCGGTCGAGGCGTCCACGAGCACGTCCCCGGGGGCGCCCTCGACGAGCTTGCGGTCGACCTCGCCCGCGGCGTCGCCGAGCGTCGCCTCGAGCGCCTCGTCGAGCGCGCGCTCCGCAGCCTGGCGCTCGAGGGTGAGGTCGTCCATGAGATCCGTGGCAGCGACGGGGATCATCCCCGGCTCCGCGACCGCCGTCGGAGGGACGAACACCCACGCGTGCACGGCGACCACGTTCGCGCCCCGGACACGCGCCTCGTCGACCGCCCAGCGCAGCGCCGCCGCCCCGTGCTCGGACCCGTCCACTCCGACGACGATGCGACTCGCCACGGCGCAAGCCTAGACGATCGACCACGCGCGCTCGCGCGCCCGTCGTCTAGCCGGCCGTCTCCGCCTGGCGGAGGCCTCGTAGCGCCCAGACGACGAAGGCCGCGACGAGCACCGCGGCGACCGCGAACGCGAGTGCGACCCCCGTCGGATCGCCGGAGATGAGGCTCCGCGCCGCCTCGAGGATGTACGTGACGGGATTGACGGTCGCCACCGCCTCGATCCATCCGGTGAGCAGGTCGAGCGGGACGTAGACCGGGGCGAAGAACAGCAGCAGGAACACCGGCATCTGCATCAGCGGGCCGGCCTGGATCGTGCGGAACCGCATCGCGATGCCGGCGGACCACGAGAACCCGATCACGTTGACGAGCAGCGCGAGCGTGTAGAGACCGACGATGTCGACCGGCCCGCCGCTCACGCGCATCCCGAACACGAGCGCGATCACCGTGAGCATCACGGCGACCATCGCCCAGCGGACGACGGCCGCGAGGCCGTACCCGAGCACGATCCCCTTGCGGTTGGGAGCGCCGAGCAGCAGCCGCTTGGCGAACCCGCCCTCGAAGTCCCGTGCGATGCCGAAGCCCGTGAACACGCCGCCGAACGCCGCCGACTGGAGCAGCACGAACGCGAACTGGAACGCCGTGTAGCCGTCCGGGAAGTCGAAGCCGGGGACGTTCTGCACCTGGTTCAGGCCGCCGGCGAAGGCGACGAGGAAGAACAGGGGGAACATGAGGGTCGGGAGCACGAGCGACGGCGTGCGCACGACGTTGTGCACCGTCCGCCAGGCGACGCCCCGCGCGACGTCGAGGGTCGACCCGGAGGCCCGGGTCGCGCTCACGTGCGCGTCAACCTCTTCGTCAGCGCCCACGAGGAGAGCGTGAGCGAGACGATCGCGATCGCGATCGCGACCCCGAAGCCGAGTGCGAGCGCACGGGCGTCCCAGCCGGTGATGATGAGGCTGCGGACGCACTCGATCAGGTACGAGACGGGGTTCAGGCTCGCCGCGATCCGGAACCAGTCGATCGTCATCAAGTCGCGAGGCGCGTTCATCGACGAGATGAAGAGGAACACGAACATCACGGGGAAGAGCCCCTGCACGGCCTCGCCCGAGCCCGTGCGGAGCGCGAAGAGCGAGCCGAGCGCGCCGAAGCCCAGCGAGACGAAGAGCGCGAACACGAGCAGCACCACGACACCGGCGGGGCCGGAGGCGAACTCGACGCCGACCAGCAGCCCCACGGCGACGTAGAACGCAGCCTGGACGAGCCCGAGGAGCACGATCCCGCTCAGCTGCCCGACGAGCAGGGCCGATCCGCGGAGCGGCGTGAGCGAGAGACGGCTCAGGAACCCGGTCTGGATGTCGCGGGCGAGGTCGGTGCCGGCGTTCATCGTCGAGAAGAGCGCCCCCTGGATGAACGGCACCGCCAATGCGAACGCGAGGAACGAGTCGGTCGGGAACCCGGGGAGCTGGGTCGAGGGACGGAGGCCGGCCGAGTTGACGGCGAGCAGGGCGAGGGGGAAGACGAGCGGTGTGACCACCATCGCGGGCTGCCGGAGCGAGCGCCGCACCGACCTGCCCGCGACGGCGCCGACCTGGGTCGCGAGCGCGGTCACGGACGTCCCGCCCGCGGGCGCGGACGGCACGCAGGCGCAGGCGGTCGTCGACGGGTGGGCCCGGAGGCGCTCATCCGACGACGTCCTCGACCTCGACCCCGTGGTCGATCTCGGCCTCCTCCGCCGCCCCCTCGAGCGTACGCCCGGTCTTCGCGAGGAAGACGTCGTCGAGCGTCGGGGCGCGGAGCTCGATGTCGTCCACGACGATGCCGCTCGTGTCGAGTGCACGCACGATGTCGGTGAGCCCGATACCGGCACGCAGCCGGACGGCGACGTCCTCCTCGGTGACGAGCGGGTCGCCGTAGCCCTCGAGGATCGACTCGGTGCGCTCGCGCATCTCCGGGTCGCACGGGATCACGTGCACGCTCGGCCGGCCGATCTCCGCCTTGAGCGCCCCGGGGGAGCCCTCCGCGACGATCCGGCCGTGGTGGATGATCCCGACGCGGTCGGCGAGCACGTCGGCCTCCTCGAGGTACTGGGTGGTGAGGAAGACGGTCACCCCGTCGTGACGCGCGAGTCGTGAGACCTCCTCCCACAACGCGGTCCGGCTCTGTGGGTCGAGCCCGGTCGTCGGCTCGTCGAGGAAGAGGATGCGGGGCCGGTGCACGAGCGCCAGCGCCAGGTCGAGTCGCCGCTTCATGCCCCCCGAGTAGCCGCCCACCTTGCGATCGGCGGCCTGCGTCAACCCGACCCGCTCGAGGAGCTCGTCGGTGCGCTGGACGCGGTCGCTCTTCGGCAGGCCCTGCAGCATCGTCTGGAGACGCATGTGGTCGCGTGCCGTCAACAGCGGGTCGAGCGCGGCCTCCTGGAGCGCGGCGCCGATCACGGATCGCACGCGCGGGCCCTCGGCGACGACGTCGAAGCCGCCGACGCGCGCGGTGCCGGACGTGGGCGGGAGGAGGGTCGTGAGCATCAGCACGGTCGTCGACTTGCCCGCGCCGTTCGGGCCGAGGAAGCCGTAGATCTCGCCGGGCGCGACGAACAGGTCGATCCCGTCCACCGCGCGTGGCCCCTTGCGGAACTCCCGCACGAGCTGCTCCGCCTCGACGCTGTTCGTTCTCCCCATGGCGACCTGCAGGTAACCACATCGACCGGGAGTGCCGCCGCCCGCCCGTCGCGGCGTCGTGGCGATCCGCTCCACGGTGTGGCGTGAAGCCGGCGATCGCTCCCCCGGCGTCGGGCCGGGCACCGACCGACCACTCGACAGGCCGTGGGTCGCGTCGCTCCGCGAGCGGCTCACGCTGACGCCCGGGCGCCACGCCGCGCGCTCGGTGACGCCGGGGCCGACCTGGTGCTCGCGGTCGTCGAGGCGCAGCGGCGCGGCACAGGCGCTCCGTGGCTGCGGTCACGGCTCGCGGCAGGAGGGTGCGCGCTCTTCGGCGAGGCGATCGGAGGCGACGACCCCGGATGCGACGCGCCCGAGGCGCGCGCAGCGCCCGCGCGGCCGATCGCACACGCCGCCGACACCGGCTTCGAGGTCGTGAGCGGCGAGCTCTCGACCGCGGCCGGGATCGGGCCCGGACGATCCTGGGCGGCGGGCCCGGCGGGCGCCGCCGGCCGGCTCGTGCTGCGCCTGCGCTGAGCGGACGGAGCCGGTAGAACCCGCCCGTGCGGTTCGAGCGCTCCTTCGGCGTGCAGCTCCATCCGACGTCGCTCCCCGGCGGTCGCCTGGGCCCCGACGCGTACGCGTTCGTGGAGTGGCTCGCCGCGGCCGGCGCCTCGTGGTGGCAGGTGCTGCCGCTCGGGCCGCCCGACGCGCTCCGATCCCCGTACTCGTCGAGCTCCGCGTTCGCCGCCTGGCGCGGGCTGCTCGCCGACCCGGAAGCGCCTGTGTCGAGGGGCGACGTCGACGCGTTCCGCCGCGCCCACGAGCCGTGGGCCTCCGACTGGGAGGCGTTCGCGGGGGCCGGGGCGCTCGAGGACCAGGTGCGCTTCGAGCGCGAGTGGACGGCGCTCCGTCGCTTCGCCCGCGAGCACGGGGTGCGACTGATCGGCGACGTGCCGATCTACGTCGCCCCGGGCAGCTGCGACCACCTCGCGTACCCGGACGCGTTCGGCTCCCCCGACCGGGTCGCCGGGGCGCCGCCGGACGCGCTGAACGAGGAGGGACAGGTGTGGGGCAACCCGCTCTACGCATGGGACGCCCTCGCCCGGACCGGCTATGCCTGGTGGGTGGAGCGGATGCGGCGGGTTCTCGAGACGGTCGACGCCGTGCGCCTCGATCACTTTCGCGGCTTCGTCGCCTACTGGGCGGTCCCCGCGGGCGCCGAGACGGCACGGGAGGGGTCGTGGGAGCCGGGGCCCGGCCGAGCGCTCTTCGACGCGCTCGAGCGCGCGCTCGGCCCACTCCCCGTGATCGTCGAGGACCTCGGGCTGATCACCCCGGACGTCGACGCCCTGCGCGACGAGCTCGGCCTGCCCGGCATGGCGGTGCTGATCTGGGCGTTCGACGACGGCGACCGCCACCGGATCGAGAGCCTCCGGGAGGAGACCGTCCTGTACACGTCGACGCACGACACCGAGACGCTCGCCGGTCGCTTCGGGCACGATCGGACGTGGGAGCTGCTCGAACTCGCCTTCGGCGCCCGCGCGTCGCTCGTCGTCGTCCCGGCACAGGACGTGCTGGGGCTCGGGAACGAGGCGCGCATGAACCGTCCGGGCACGACCGAGGGGAACTGGTCGTGGCGCCTGCGCCCCGGGGAGCTCGACGCGGCGCTGGCCGAGCGCATGCGCCGGCTCGCCACCGCTGCCGGGCGGGGCTGATCGCCCCTCCCATCCGGCGGCGCGCGCCGCGAGGAAGGCGTGTCAGCCGGGCTCGCCGCTCTCGGCTGACGCCACGTCGATCGGGAGCTTGGAGGCGACGACACGGCGCCCGTCGCGCACGTAGACGACGTCGACCGAGTCGTTGCGCTTGTAGCTCCCGGCCACGCCGAGCACCATCGACGTCCACCGGCCCACCCCGAGCTTGCCTTCCTCGCGCAACTCCTCGTCGAACACGAGCGCCCCGCCGCGCACCACGAAGTCACGCCCCTCGACCCTGCGGACACCGTTGACGTACACCTCGAACGGCCGGGAGACGTCGCCGGGGAGGCGGACGAGGGTTGAACGGTGCGCGGCGCCGGTCACGTTCATAGAATGACACCCTCCGTGGGTCCCAGGCCGCTCCTCATCCTCGGCACGCTCGTCGCACTGCTCGCGCCTCCGGCCGCTGCCCTCGCCGGGAACGGCGGCTTCGGCCCGCAGTCGCCCGCCTCCCCGAACGCGGAGGGGATCGCGACGAGCTTCTGGTTCATCACGGCACTCGTGCTCGGCATCTTCCTGATCGTCGAGACGCTGCTCGTCGTGTTCGTGGTGCGCTTCAGACGACGCCGGCGGCCCCGCACGACCGACGGCCCGCAGATCCACGGCTCCAACCGGCTCGAGCTGGCGTGGACGGCCGGGCCCGTGGTCGTGCTCTTCGCGATCGCCGTCTTCGTGTTCGTGAAGCTCCCCGGTATCGCGAACGCACCCGACGCAACGGCCTCCGGTGGGGCGCTCGAGATCGAGGTCGTCGGCCAGCAGTTCTTCTGGGAGTTCCGGTACCCGAACGGCGCGGTCTCGATCGACACGCTGCGCGCCCCTGCCGGGAGGACCGTCGAGCTCAGCGTGACCGCGCCCGACTGGGACGTGATCCACTCCTGGTGGATCCCGCGGCTCGGCGGCAAGATCGACGCGATCCCCGGACGGGTGAACACGACGTGGTTCGAGGTCGAGGAGCCCGGCTACTACCCGGGGCAGTGCGCCGAGCTCTGCGGGCTCTTCCACGCGAAGATGCTGATGGGCGTCGAGGTGATGTCGGCAGGCGAGTTCGACGAGTGGCTGACCGCCGCCGGCGAAGCACAGCGGGACGGCGACCCGGCCCTGGGGCAGGAGCTGTGGGAGGGTGTCTGCGCGAAGTGCCACGGGGCGCTCGGCCCGGACGGCGCCGCGGGCGGCTACGGGCCGAAGCTGGCGGCCACGACCCTGGCGGACGTCAACACGCTGGAGAACGTGATCCGCAACGGCCGGGCGCTGCCCGGCCGCAAGGTGATGCCGCCGGTCGGTCGCGACTGGACCGACCAGCAGCTCGAGTCCCTCTACGCGTACCTGGAGGACGAGCTTGGCGACCAGAGCTGAGGCGTCCGCGGCGCCGCACTGGCACCGGGGCAAGGTGGCGAGCTGGCTCGTCACCGTCGACCACAAGCGGATCGGGATCCTGTACATCGCCACGGCCGGGCTGTTCTTCCTGCTCGCCGGGGTGCTCGCCCTGCTGATCCGGATCCAGCTCGCACGGCCCGACCAGTCGATCCTCACGGGCGACAGCTACAACGAGGTCGTCACGATGCACGGGACGGCGATGGTGTTCTTCGTCGTCGTGCCGATCCTCGCCGGGCTGGGCAACTTCCTCGTGCCGCTGATGATCGGGGCCCCGGACATGGCGTTCCCGCGCCTGAACGCCTTCTCCTACTGGATGTTCGCGGCGGGAGGGCTCGTCTTCGCCCTCTCGTTCTTCGCCCAGGGCGGGGCCGCACGCACGGGCTGGACCGCCTACCCGCCGCTCTCGGTGCTGTCGCCGGGGAACGGGCAGGACCTCTGGATCCTCTCGCTCCACATCCTCACCGTCTCCTCGCTCGCCGGCGCGATCAACTTCATCGTCACGATCCACAACATGCGCACTCCGGGCATGTCGTGGATGCGCATGCCGCTCTTCGTGTGGTCGATCGAGCTCTACGCGTGGCTGCTCCTCCTGGTGCTCCCCGCGCTCTCCGCGGGGCTCACCCTGCTCCTGCTGGAGCGCCGCTTCCCCGGCACCTTCAACTTCTTCGTACCCGGCGACGGCGGCAGCCCGGTCCTGTACCAGCACGTGTTCTGGTTCTTCGGGCACCCCGAGGTCTACATCATGATCCTCCCGGCGATGGGGATCATCTCGGAGATCCTCCCGGTGTTCAGCCGCAAGCCGATCTTCGGCTACAAGGCGATCGCGCTGTCGACCGTCGCGATCGGGTTCTTCTCCCTCCTCGTGTGGGCCCACCACATGTTCACGGTCGGCCTCTCGAACTACCTCAACGCGTGGTTCATGGTCGTGTCGATGGTGATCGCCGTCCCGACGGGGATGAAGATCTTCAACTGGCTGGCGACGCTGTGGCGCGGGAACATCAGCCTCGACACCCCGATGTGGTTCGCGATCGGCTTCCTCTCGATCTTCACGATCGGCGGTCTCTCCGGCATCTACCTCGCCGCGTTCCCCGTCGACTGGCAGGTGCACGACACCTACTTCGTCGTCGCCCACTTCCACTACGTGCTCTTCGGAGGCTCGTTGTTCGCGATCCTGGGCGGCCTCTGGTACTGGTGGCCGAAGCTGTTCGGGCGGTTCCTCTCCGAGCGCCTCGGCAAGCTCACCTTCGCGGTCCTCTTCGTCGGGTTCAACGTCGCCTTCTTCCCGCAGCACCTCCTGGGGCTCCTCGGCATGCCGCGACGCATCTACACGTACCAGCAGGGCGGCCTCTGGGAGACGTACAACATGATCTCGTCCGTCGGCTCGTACCTGATGGGCGTCGGCGTGCTCGTCTTCATCGTCGCCGTCGTGCACAGCCGGAAGGGGCGGCGCGCCGGCAACGACCCGTGGCGCGCCGACACGCTCGAGTGGTACACGACGTCGCCGCCGCCTCCGCACAACTTCGACTCCGTCCCGTACGTGACGAGCGCACGGCCGCTCTACGACCTGCGGCGCCAGCAGAAGGAGCGCAATGCTCCCTGAGCGCACCACCGCCGTGGCCCCCGGCCCCGTGCTCCGGGCGATCGCCCTGCTCGGCGCGGCCGCGACCGCGGTGGTCGTCGTGAGCGCGGTCGTCGAGCTCGGCCACACCCACTGGGGGGCCGCGCTCGTCGCGCTGCCGCTCCTCGTCGCCGTGCTCGTCACCGCACGGCTCGCGTACCCGCAGCTGGTCCCAAGCGCGGCGGCGTCGCTGACGCTGATGGTCGCGGCGATCGGCAGCGGCGGCATCGTGGCCGCGACCGGCGAGGCGAGATGGGCCGTGGCGATGCACGTGCTGCTCGCAGCCGGATCGTTCGCGACCACCCTCGTCACGTTCGTCCTCTCCCTCCGGGGGGAGGCGGTCCCGTTCGGGCCCTGGCGCGACTACGTCACGCTCACGAAGCCGACGATCATGGCGCTGCTGGTGCTCACGGGCGCGGCCGGGATGTTCGTCGGCGCCGGAGGCTGGCCCGGCGCCGCCGACCTCGTGGTGATGCTCGTCGGGCTCGCGCTCGCCTGCGGTGGCGCGAGCGCGATCAACCACGTGATGGACGCCGACATCGATCGCCTGATGGGCACGCGCACGCGCAGCCGACCCGTCGCGTCCGGCCGGGTCGCGCCGACGCGGGCGCTCGAGTTCGGGATCGGCCTCTCGGCCCTGTCGTTCGCCCTCCTCGCGGCGAGGCTGAACGTGCTCACGGCGCTGCTCGCCCTCGCCGGCGGCCTCTTCTACGTCGTCGTCTACACCGGCTGGCTGAAGCGGTCGTCCGACCAGAACATCGTGATCGGAGGCGCCGCGGGCGCGATCCCGCCCCTCGTCGGCTACGCGGCGGCCACCGGCGACCTCGGCTGGCCCGCGCTCGCGCTGTTCGTGATCGTGTTCCTCTGGACGCCGCCGCACTTCTGGGCGCTGGCGCTGATGATCAAGGACCACTACGCGAAGGCGAACGTCCCGATGCTCCCCGTCTCCCGTGGCGACGGCGAGACCCGGCGGCAGATCTTCCTCTACTCGCTCGTGCTGGTCGCGTTCACGATCGCCGCCGGGGTCTGGCTCGGGCCGCTGTACACGATCGCCGCCGCCGTCCTCGGCGGCTGGCTGCTCGTGCTCGCGTGGCGCCTGCGGCGCGACCACACGCGCCACAGCGCCGCTCTCCTGTTCCACTACTCTCTCGCGTACCTCGCCGTGCTGTTCGTCGCCGCGGCGGTCGACCCCCTGGTGGTGTAGCCGATGCTCGATCCCGACCTCGAGCGGAAGAACATGCGTCTCGGCCTCGCCCTCTTCGGGCTGTTCGTGCTGCTCTTCGTCGGCACCGCGGTCGTCTCGCTGATCTACCTGGCCCTCGACTAGCCACGCCGGTCGGCCGGGCCGACCGCGTTCGCCGATCGATCGCGGCAGGCTCGGCGTCGCGCCGTCACCCATTCGGGGGAAGGCTCGATCGGAGGTTGCTGCCGACAAGAGAGAAGCCATGCGCACACTCCGCCTTCTCTCCGTCTGCCTCGTTTCGATCGGGGCCCTGCTCATCCCCTCGACCGCCATCGCCAAGCAGTCCAAGCCCACGCCACCGAAGAACCTCCGCGGCTTCCTCGTGAAGCCGAGCGAACGCGTGGTCCACGTCTTCCCGCGCACACCGGCGTTCACCTGGCGCCCGGTTCGGGGCGCGCTCTGCTACGAGTTCGAGCTCGCGACGAGCAAGACGTTCACCGAGAGCTCGCTCGTGTGGTCGAACGTCCGCTACGGCGTGAAGCCGGGGGCAAGCTGCCGGGCAGTGCCCGCGAGCTCGCCCGCGCCGTCCGACGCCGCCGAGGCGAGCGCCTCGACCTCCCCGGGCGACGCCGCGAAGCCCACAGGCGACCCGGCCGTGAGCACCATGATCGCACCGCTCCGCGTGCCCGCCGTCTCCGTCGACGTGGCGCTCCCCTGGTTCACCGGCAACCCGTACGCGCTCCATGCCCGCGTCCGCGCGGTCACGAGCCGCGGGCCGACGGGGTGGAGCAAGCCGTTCGGCTTCAACATGCGCTGGCCGAGCGTCCCGAGGCCGAAGGCGGCCGCCCCGGGCCTCGCCCGCTGGACTCCCGTCGCCGGCGCGACCGCGTACCAGGTCTGGTACCCGGATGCGAGCAAGGTCTTCACGACGACGACCAACACGGCCGACCAGCGCGAGTTCTACACCTGGAAGTTCGACGCGGGCTGGTGGGCCGGCGTGCGCTACCGCGTGCGCGCCGTGCGGCAGGTGTTCGGCGACGTGCCGAACGGCCTCAAGCCCGTCTCGTACGGCCCCTGGAGCCCCGTCTACTCGGCGTTCAACCCCGGCAAGTCGACCGGCCCCCTGGCCCTTGCGTTCGCGACCTCGGATCGCGTCAGCGGCGCCAGCCCGAAGAGGGCGCACCAGCTGATGCCGGCGTTCGTCTTCCGCGGGAACCAGTCGCTCGACGGCCGCGCGTTCGACCTCTTCCGCATGTACGCCTTCACCGACCGCGACTGCGTCAACGTCGTCTACCGCGGCGCCGTGGTCGGCAGCCCGGCGTACGCGCCACGGGCGACCGGGCCGCTCGCGCTCCCCTTCTCCGACGACGAGATCGACAAGGCCGTCTCGCGGTACCTCGGCGACGCCAAGGACGAGGGCGACACGCGCAGCAACGACGGCGCGAAGGTCGTGACGAGCGAGGCCGTCGAGGCGACGACGGGAGCGGAGGGCTCCTCGGAGGGCTTCGAGCTCCTCACCGGCGCGAAGGTCGACCTCCCGGACGTCGACTTCCCGAGCACCCGCTACTTCTGGACGGTCGTCCCGGTGGCGCTGCTCGAGGACGCCGACGGGAAGCGGTACTACAAGGACATGGACCTTCCGCAGGACGCGTGCAAGGCAGGCCGCGTGCTCAGCTTCGGCAAGGAGAGCGACCCCGTGGTCACCGGCGCCCGGTACGTGTCCGGCCTCACGCCGAGCGGCCGGCTGCTCGCCTCCAGGGGCGGCAAGAAGCGGCCCGTCGTGTACTCGACGCCGCTCGTGGCGTGGCTGCCGGCACTCGGTGCGACGGCCTACGAGGTGCAGTGGTCGCGCACGCGCTACCCGTGGCGGGCGCAGGGCTCGAAGCAGACGTACTCGACGTCGGCGGTGCTCGACCTCGCTCCCGGCACCTGGTTCTACCGCGTCCGCGGGCTCAACCAGCTCCAGGTGCGCAAGCCCGAGATGGCATGGTCGGTGCCCGTGCAGGTGAAGGTCGCGAAGCCGACGTACCGGCTGGTCGCCTCCCGCTGACGCCGGCCTTCCGGACGGAACCGGCCTGGGCCGGGGCGTGACGCCCCGGCCCGCGCACGGTCCGGTCAGGGACGCCCGGGAACGACGACGCCGGCCTCCGGCGCCCAGCCGACGAGGACGCGGGACCCCGTCTCCGGCGCCGACGCGACCCGGGCCTCGCCCTCGAGGCGGACGTGCAGCGTCCCTCCGCGGTCGAGCTGGACGACGACCTTGCGCGCAACGCCGAGGTACACGGTCTCGGCCACGATCCCGGACAGGACGTTCGCCCCGGAGGGGACGGCGGCACCGCCCCCTGCTGCCGGGATCAGCACCATGCGCTCCGGGCGGACGACGATCGTCGCCTCGTCGCCCGCCGTGAGGCCGAGGCCGTCGACGACGGCGGCAGGGACGGCCCAGGCGGCGTCCCCGTCGCGGAGCGTGACCGCAGCCTCGGTGCGCTCGATCGTGCCCGTGAAGAGGTTCGAGTCGCCGAGGAAGCGGGCGACGAACGGCGACTGCGGGCTCTCGTACAGGCCCTCCGGCGTGTCCACCTGGACGATGCGCCCGTCCTCCATGACGGCGATCCGATCCGCCATCGTCAGCGCCTCCTCCTGGTCGTGGGTGACGACGACGAACGTGATCCCGACGGAGTGCTGGAGCAGCTTGAGCTCGATCTGCATCTCCGCGCGGATCTGACGGTCGAGGGCGGACAGCGGCTCGTCGAGCAGGAGCACGCGCGGTCGCTTCACGAGCGCCCGCGCGAGCGCGACCCGCTGCTTCTGCCCGCCCGAGAGCTGCGCGGGGCGCCGGGTCTCGAGGCCCCGGAGCCGGACGAGCTCCAGCGCCTCGTGCGCACGCGCGAGTGCCTCGCGCTTGGGGACGCGCTCCATCCGCAGGCCGTAGGCGACGTTCTTCTCGACCGTCATGTGGGGGAAGAGCGCGTACGACTGGAACATCATGTTCAGGGGGCGGCGATACGGCTTCGTGCGCGTGAGGTCGGCGCCGTCGAGCAGGATCCGCCCGGCGTCGGGCCGCTCGAAGCCGGCGAGCATCCGCAGCAGCGTGGTCTTGCCGCAGCCGCTCGGGCCGAGGAGGCCGAAGAACTCGTTCTCGCGGATCGTGAGCGTGACGTCGTCGACGGCGGTCACCGCGCCGAAGCGCTTCGTCACCCCGTCGATTCGGATCAGGCCCTCGCTCACGTCGCCTCCCTGCCCCGCAATCGCGCGGACGTGAGCACGAGCACGAAGCTGACCGCGAGCACGATCGCGGCGAGCGCGTTCACCACCGGCGTGACGCCGAAGCGGATCATCGAGTAGATCTGGATCGGCAGCGTGATCGCCGTCCCCGCGGTGAAGAACGCGATCACGAACTCGTCGAACGAGAGCGTGAACACGATCAGGGCGCCCGCGATCACGCCGGGCGCGATCTGGGGCAGCGTCACCGAGAGGAACGCCCGCAGCTCGTTGGCGCCGAGATCGAGCGACGCCTCCACCGTCGAGCGGTCGAAGTGCGTGAGCCGCGTGCGCACGACGATCGCGACGAAGGCGATGCCGAACGTCGCATGCGCGAGCACGATCGACCACAGGCCGAGCTCACGCCCCAGCTTCTGGGTGAACACGAGGTTGTAGGCGGAGAGGAGCGCGATCGCGAGCACGATGTCGGGGATGATCATCGGCACGAACACGAAGCCGTCGAGGAAGCGAGAGCGCAGCCGCTGGAGCCCGAACGCGAGCGGCGTGCCGACGAGAACGGCGATCCCCGTCGCGGCGAGCCCGACGACGAGGCTCGACTTCGCGGCGTCGATGATCTCCTCGTCGTGGACGAGCTCGGCGTACCACTTCGTCGAGAAGCCGCCCCACGCGGTCGGCAGCCCCGACTCGTTGAACGAGAGGCCGACGAGGACGGCGATCGGCAGGTAGAGGAACGCGAGCGCGAGCGCGAAGACCGTCCCGAGCGCGACGCTGCCGGCTCTAGGTCGCACCCGCACCAGCCTCCCGTCGCGCCTCTCGCCCGGCGATCCACGCCTGCAGGAGGACGAGTGCGATCAGCATCACGATCAGCGACACGGCGAGCGTGGCCCCGAAGGGCCAGTCTCGGGCGCGGAGGAACTGGGACTGCACGAGCGTGCCGACCATCTGCCTGCGTCCGCCGCCGAGGAGGTCGGGGATGATGAAGTTCCCCAGTGCGGGCACGAAGACGAAGACGCACCCGGCCGCGATACCGGGCGCCGTGAGCGGCAGCGTCACCGTGAAGAACCGCCGCACGGCGTTCGCACCGAGGTCCTGCGCCGCCTCCCCGAGCTCCGGCCCCAGGCGCTCGAGCGAGGCGTAGATCGGGAGCACCATCAAGGGGAGGTACGAGTAGGTCATCCCGAGCACGATCGCGAACTCGTTGTAGAGCAGGCGCACCGGATCGCCCACGAGCCCGAGGCCGCGCAGCACCCGGTTTGCGAGCCCCTCGTCGTTGAGGATCACGATCCACGCGTACGTCCGGATCAGGAGGCTCGTCCAGAAGGGGAGGATGACGAGGACGAGCAGCGGCACCTGCCAGCGGCGCGACCGGGTCGCGATGAAGGCCGCGACCGGGTAGCCGATAAGGAGCGCGACGAGCGTCGACTCGGCGGCGACCCGGAGCGAGAACCAGAGGATGCTCCGGTACAGCGGGTCCCAGGCACGCTGGTAGTTCTCCCAGGTGAAGTCGTAGACGACGCCGCCGAAGTCCCCCCGCCGGAAGAAGCTGTAGGCGAGGACGAGGCCGACCGGCAGCACGAGCAGCCCCGCCCACCAGAGGAGGGCGGGGCTGATCGAGAGCGCGCTAGCTCCGCGGCTGCGCCTCACCCACGGCTAGCCGACGATCTCGGAGACCGTGCGGCTCCAGAGCGGCTGCGCCTTGCCGAGGTCGCGCTCGGTCTCGTACGTGAGGAGCTTCTTCGGCGGGATCGCGAGGTTCGGATACTGCTTCGCGAGGGACTTCCGCACCTTCGCCATCGCCTTCGCGTTCGGCGTCTTGTAGAGCACGAGCTCGGTGACGGACGTGCCGACGTCGGGACGGAGCACGAAGTTGATGAACTTGTGCGCCGCCTCCTTCTCCTTCGACTTCTCGAGCACCACCATCGTGTCGACCCAGACGTCGGAGCCCTCCTTGGGCACGACGAACTTGATCTTCGGGTTCTCGGCGATGCCGTAGTTGCACCAGCCGTCCCATGCCTCGACGAGGTGCGCCTCACCCGACACGAGCTTCGAGTAGAAGGTCGTGTCGTCGTAGGAGAGCAGGCTCTTCTTCGTCTCCTTGAGTAGCGCGGCCGCCTTCTGCAGCTGCTTCGGGTTCACGGTGTTGATCGAGAAGCCGAGCACCTTGAGGGCGGGCAGCAGCAGCCAGCGGTCGGTCTGGAGCATCGTCACCTTGCCCACGAGCGACGACTTCGGCCGCAGCAGGTCCCACCAGCTCTTCGGCGTCGACGTGAGGTCGCTGCGCCAGCAGAGGCCCGTCGTGCCCCACGTGTAGGGAACCGAGTTGCGGAGCCCCTTGTCGTACGACAGCCGGTTCGCGGCGGGGTACAGGTTCTTCATGTTGGGGATCAGCTTGCGGTCGATGCGCGCCGCCCAGCCGCGCTTCTTCAACGACTCGGCGAAGGGGCTGGAGACGAACACGAGGTCGAAGCCGCCGCCGTTCGCGGCCTCGAGCTTGCCCATGATGTCCTCGTTCGTCGTGTGCTTGGAGAGCTTCACCTTGATCCCGGTCGCCTTCTCGAAGCGCGGGATCAGGTCCTCGGGCATGTAGGCATCCCAGTTCGAGATCTTGATCGTCGTCGCCGACGTCCGCGCGGTCGCCGTGCCCACGACGACGGCCGCGGCGCCGACCAGCAGGGCCGCGAGGACGATCAGCCGTGCCTTCCGACGGTGTGGAACCCCCATGCGCGTGCTCCTTCCTCTCGTTGTCGTTCTCGTTGTCATCGGGTGACGGGCGCGCGCTCGTGCGCGAGCCGTTCGATCAGGTCTGCGGCCGTCCGACGGCCTTCGGCGGACTGCACCCTCCGCGACACGCGCTCGAGCCGTTCGCGGAGGGCGGTGTCGGCGAGCAGCCGCTCGACCGCCCCGAGCAGGTCCTCGTCCTCGAACGCGTACGTGGGCAGCCGGACGCCGAAGCCGGTCTCGTCGACCCGCTGCGCGTTGTCGTACTGGTCCCAGAACAGCGGCAGCGCGATCATCGGCTTCCCGTAGTGCCACGACTCGGTCGTCGTGTTGTTGCCCGCGTGGGTGATCACGAGGTCGACGTGCGGGAGGATCGCCGGCTGCGGGAGGAACTCCCGGCCCCACATGTTGTCGGCGAGCTCGTACTCGGCGTGCTGCGGCCCCTTCGAGACGATGAACCGGTGCGGCGAGCGCGAGAGCACGTCGACGAGGCGCCGCATGAGCTCGACGTCCGCCGACCCGAGGCTCCCGAGCGACAGGTAGACGAGCGAGCCGTCCGGCCGCTCGAGCTCGGCCGGCAGCGCGAACGGCTCCGTGACCTCGCGCACGCACGAGTCGACCCGATGCCACGTGGGGGCGAGCGGCCGCGTCCGCGCGTAGTCGGCCTCCTCGGGGTAGAGGTACAGGTTCAGGTACGGCGACTCGTGGATCAGCTCGCCGGACGGGAGCGGCGGCGCGCCCCGCTCCTCGCAGAACGCCGAGAACGACCCGTGGAGCTCGTCGATCGCCCGGAGGTACTCGGCCCCGAACGCGTCCCAGCCGGAGCGGTCGGCCGCGGGGTACCCCGAGAACACCGGCGGGACGTCGTCGTCCTTCAGCTCGAGCGGGTTGCAGGACACGATCCGGGCCCACGGCCGCCGGGCGGCCTCGATCGCGGGGAAGCACACGACGTTGTCCTCGACGATCACGTCCGGCTCGAGCTCGTCGAAGATCTCCCGCAGCCGGTCGTCGACGTAGCGCGCGCCGTCGCAGAGCGCTCCGAACGTCGGGACGATGAACTCGGACAGCTGCTCGATCGTCGGCTTGCGGAAGACGGGGGCGGTCTCGCGGATGAAGTCCTTCCAGAACTGCCCGGGCTCCTCCTCGGTCTCGGGCGCGGGCCCCAGTCGCATCAGCCGCTCCTCGAACCCCTGGGCCTCGAGGGCGCCGGCGAAGGACTCCTCGATCACGAAGACGACGCGGTGGCCGCGCTCGCGCAGCACCTGCCCGATCGCGACGCAGTTGTTCGTGGGCCCGTACGCCCCTTCCGGAAAGAACACGATCGTCGCCATGCGCTCCGCCTCGCTCCTCCTATGATCCCCGCGCGATGGGTGACCACGCTACGGAATCGGGCCGCTCCGCGCAACCGGCCGGCGCCGCCGCGGTGCTCGATCCGGCCGCGATCTCCTCAGCGCGCTGGTTCGCCGGCAAGGGACGGGAGATCGCGGACGCGACCCCGGCGGACGCGCTCGCCGTCCCCGGCGGCGACGGGGCGTCGCTGCTCCTCGTCGACGTCACGTCCACGGCCGGTGACGTCGACCGGTACCTGGTGCCGGTATCGCGGGACGGCGCGCTGCTCGAGGCGGAGGCGTGCGAGCACGCGCTGTGGCCGGCGCTCGCGCACTGCATCACGTCGGGAGGACGCATCGAGGGCGTCGCCGGGGCGGCCGAGGCCCGTCCCGGAACGGACGCGATCGTGGTGCCGCCCGGCGCGCGGGGGCTGACGACCGACCAGTCGAACACGTCCGTCGTGCTCGGCGAGTCGCTCGTCCTCAAGTGCTACCGGCGGCTGGAGCCGGGCACGCACCCGGAGCCGGAGGTGCTCGCCGCCCTCTCCGGCATCGACTGCGGTGTCGCCCCGTCGTCTGCCGGGTCGCTCGTCTACCGCGACCGCGAGGGTCGGGAGACCGACCTCGCACTCCTCTACGGCTACGTCGACGGCACGCCGGTCGGCTGGGAGGCGATCATCGCCTCGCTCACGGCGAGGCTCGGGTCGCCCGACGCGGAGGCGCTCGTCGAGGAGGCGGGAGCGCTCGCCGCGGCTGCCGCCGCGCTCCACGTCGCGCTCGGCGAGGCGCTCGGGGTCGTCCGGGCGTCGGCAGACGACGCGGCACGCCTCGAGGACGACGCGCTCCGACAGCTCGACGAGGCCCTCGCAGTGCTCGCTCCCGACGATCCGCTCCACGCGCTGTCACCGCACGCCCGCCGACGGCTGCAGGGCCTCCGACGCCTGGCCGGAGCACCGCTGACACGGGTGCACGGCGACCTGCACGTCGCCCAGTTCGTCCGCTCCCCGCACGGTCTCGTCGCGGTCGACTTCGAGGGCGAGCCGGGCCGCCCGCTCGAGCAGCGCCGGCTCCGGACGTCGCCGTTGCGCGACCTCGCCTGCCTCCTGCTCTCCCTCGACCACGTCGCCGTGGCGGCGGCGCGCCGACACGCGTTCGAGCCGGCGATGCTCGCCGCGGCGCAGGCGTGGAGCACGGCCGCACGCGAGCACGCGCTCGAGCGCTACGCCGCGGCGACGGCCGGGATCGGGCTCGTCGTCGACCGCGACCTCCTGCGCGCGTTCGAGGTCGAGAAGGAGTGCCGGGAGCTGCTCTACGCTGCGACCGTGCTCCCCGAATGGCTCTACGCGCCGCAGGCGACGCTCCGCCGCCTCCTCGGGGGCACATGAACCCCGACGGCTTCCTCGAGGACGTCCTCTCGGCACCCGACCGTCTCGCGGCCACGCTCGACGCCTACGACGGCCCCGGCTCGCCGCTCGACGACGTCGAACGCGAGCTGCCGCGCGTCGGACAGGTCGTCTTCGTCGGGATGGGGAGCTCGCGCTTCGCCGCCCTCCCGGTGGCCGCACGGCTCCGCGCATCCGGGCTCTCGGCGGTCGCCGAGCTCGCGTCGACCGAGCTCCCGACGAGGCCGTCGAGCAGCACCCTCGCGGTCGCGATCTCGGCCTCCGGGCGCACGCCCGAGACGGTGGACGCGCTGACCCGCCATCGGCGCGGGGGCCTGCCCACGGTGGCGGTCACGAACGACCCGGGGTCGCCGCTCGCCGACGCCGCCGACGTCGTGCTCCCGCTCCACTCCGGTGCCGAGCAGGGCGGCGTCGCGTGCGTCACGTTCCAGGCGACGCTCGCCGTCCTGCTCCTGCTCGCCGGCAGGCTCGGCGGCGGGCCGCGCCCCGACGACCTCCGGCCGGCGATCGGCGCGGCGGCCTCCCTCCGGGAGGGGCGGGCCGCGTGGGTCGACCGGGCGCTCGAGCACCTCGAGGGAGCGCACACCGTGTACGCGGTCGCCCCCTCGGCGCGGATCTCGTCCGCGCTGCAGTCCGCGCTGATGTTCCGCGAGGGGCCGCGGGTGCCGGCCGACGCCGCAGAGACGGGCGACTGGCTGCACGTCGACGTCTACCTCGCGAAGCGCCCCGGCTACCGGGCGCTGCTCTTCACCGGCTCGCGCTTCGACGGGGAGCTGATGGGATGGGCGAAGCGCCGTGCGAGCACGGTGCTCGCCGTCGGCGGGCCGCTCGAGGGCACGGCCATGCGCGTTCCCGTCCCCGGGGCGGACGACGAGCTGGTGGCGCTCCTCGTCGAGACGGGAGTCGCCGAGCTCGTCGCCGCCGAGTGGTGGCGGAGGCTCGTCGCAGCGGACGCGCCGATCACCCGTCCGGAGTGAGCCACGGGTGGCCGGAAGCGACTACGGTTCCGGGTGATGAGCCCCGATCTCTCGTTGGCCCTCGAACTGGCCGACATCGCCGATGCGATCTCGCTCCGCCGGTTCCGCGCGAGCGACCTCCAGGTCGAGACGAAGCCCGACCTGACCCCGGTGACGGAGGCCGACCGCGAGGTCGAGGCCGCGATCCGCGAGCGGCTCGCGCGCGAGCGCCCCGACGACGCCGTGCTCGGCGAGGAGCTGGGCGAGACGGCCGGCGGGGCCCGGTGCTGGATCATCGACCCGATCGACGGCACGAGGAACTACACGCGTGGCGTGCCGGTGTGGGCGACGCTCATCGCCCTCCTCGTCGACGGCGAGGCGCAGCTCGGCATCGTCTCGGCCCCGGCGCTCCGTCGCCGCTGGCACGCGGAGCGGGGCGGCGGCGCCTGGGCGGACGACGACCGCGTGCGCGTCTCGTCGGTGCGTCGTGTCGACGACGCCGTGCTCTCGTTCGCCCTCGAGCAGGGGGTGCCGTCCCTCGCCACCCAGAGCTGGCACGCCCGCGCCTTCGGCGACTTCTGGGCCCACATGCTCGTCGCCGAGGGGGCGGTGGACGGCGCGATCGACGCGATCGGCGTCTCCGTCTGGGACCTCGCGCCCGTGCAGGTGATCGTCGAGGAGGCGGGCGGGACGTTCACGGACTTCACGGGTGAGCGTCGGCTCGACGGCGGCTCCGCGATCACGTCGAACGGGCATCTCCACCCGGCGCTGCTCGCCGCCGTCGCCGAGACGGGCTGAGGCACCCGCCGTGCCCGGCCCGGGAGCCGGGGGACGTCACAGGGCGCGGCGAACGGCTGCCTCGTAGACCGGGTCGCGCCCGAGCACCTCGAGCTCGGCGGAGAGCCAGTCGCTCGGGCTCGCCTCGGCTCCCAGGGGACGGTCGACGGCGTCCCCGTCGACGGCGACCGACTCGATCGACGGCGCCGGGCGGTGCACGAGGCCGACCCGGCGTCGGAGCCGGGAGCGCAGCCAGCCGACGAGGAGGAGCGCGTCGGCGCGGGGCCCGACGACGCGCAACGTGCTGATCGAGCGGATCTCGGGCCACCGCTCGGCGAGCCGGGCGCGCCAGGGGAGCCCCCGGCGGTAGGCGATGTCCGACACCGCGACACGGTCGAACAGCGGCAGCAACCCCCGGTAGGGGCGTGGCAGGCCGCGCCACTCGGCCGAGTCGACGACGAGCCGGTCGACGACGCCGACGATCTCGTCGAGCGCGGTCGAGTCGAAGTCCGGCCGGCCCCGCCAGCGGCAGAACACGGGCAGGTCGGAGACGAGGAGCGGGAGGACGATCGACGCCGGGTGCTTCGCGACGCGGCCGCGCAGGCGCACCTCGACGATCTCGGACGTCACCTCCGTCGCCATCCCCGCGAGCTCGAACTCACGGACATCCACCGTGGCGGCGACGCCGTCCCGTCGTCGGGGCTCGGGGACGAGCAGGATCGTCCGCGCGGGGTGGCGCTCCTCCATGCCCGCGAGCGTGGCCCGGGCCTGGGCGAGCCAGCGGGGCGGCACCCACGCGAGGTGGGTCATCGTGCTCGTGCGCAGCTCGGGGGGGTGGCCGTCGGCGCGGGCGCAGCGCAGGCGGGCCAGCTCGCGCTCGATGTCGGCCGCGACGCTCACCGAGCCGGCCGCCCGCTCAGTGCCGCCTCCAGGAGCGGCCGTCGAGATGCACGAGGTCGTCGGCGGCTGCCGGGCCCCACGTGCCGGCGGCGTAGTTCGGGAGCGTCGGCGCGTGTCGGCGCCAGCCCCCGACGATCGCGTCGACGAGCTTCCACTGCTCCTCCACCTCGTCCGAGCGGGTGAAGAGCGTCGCGTCGCCGAGCATCGCGTCGAGGACGAGCCGCTCGTACGCCTCGGGCACGCCCTCGCGGAACGCGCCGCCGTACAGGAAGTCCATGTGCACAGTGCGGATCTGCATGCCCGCGCCCGGCACCTTCGCGCCGATCGCGAGCGAGATCCCCTCGTTCGGCTGGATGTGGACGAGCAGGACGTTGGGCCGCAGGCCGTCGCCCGCGAGCTCCGCGAACGGCGGGTGGGGCGCCCGCTGGAACTGGATCGCGATCGTCGTCTCGCGGCGCGCGAGGCGCTTGCCGGCCCGGACGTAGAACGGCGTCCCCGCCCACCGCCAGTTGTCGACCGACAGCTTCGCGGCGACGTAGGTCTCGGTCTGCGAGTCCGGCGCGACCCCGGGCTCCTCGCGGTAGGACGGCACCTCCTCGCCCTCGACCCAGCCGCGCCCGTACTGCCCGCGGACGACGGACGCGGGGCCGGGCGTCGCGAGCGCGCGGAGGACCTTCACCTTCTCGTTGCGGACGGCGTCGGCGGTGAAGTCGATCGGCGGCTCCATCGCCGTCAGGGCGACGAGCTGCAGCAGGTGGTTCTGGAAGATGTCGCGGATCGCGCCCGCCTGCTCGTAGAAGCCCGAGCGCCCCTCGATGCCGATCGACTCGGCGACCGTGATCTGCACGTGGTCGATGAACTGCCGGTTCCAGATCGGCTCGAAGATGCCGTTCGCGAACCGCAGTGCGAGCATGTTCTGGACGGTCTCCTTGCCGAGGTAGTGGTCGATCCGGAACACCTCGTCCTCCGCGAACCAGCGCTTGAGGATGCCGTCCAGCTCGAACGCGGACGCCTGGTCGCGCCCGAACGGCTTCTCGACGATCAGCCGCGTCCACCCGTCCCCGGCGCGGCGCCGCTCCCCGATCTCGCGGACGACGGTCTCGAACGCGACGGGGGGCACGGCGAGGTAGTGCAGCCGGTTGCGCCCCGCGCCGTGGTCGCGCTCGAGCCGGTCGAGCGCATCGGTCACCCGGTCCTCGCCGCGGTCGTCCGCGAAGTCGTTCGGGACGTAGCGGATGCCGGCGGCGAGCGACTCCCAGACGTCGGTGCGGTAGGGATCGCGGGCGTGCTCCTTCACGGCCCGGCGCATCGCCGAGGCGAACTGCCGCGTCGACTGCTCGGTGCGGGCGACGCCCACGATCGCGAAGCGCTCCGGCAGCAGGCGACGGTAGGCGAGCGCGTAGAGCGACGGGAACAGCTTGCGGCTCGTGAGGTCGCCGGACGCTCCGAAGATCACGAGTGCGCACGGATCGGGCCGGGGCCGGAGCCCGAGGCCCTCGAGGAGCGGGTTCGACCGCGGGCTCACGCGGCGCGGAGCGCCCGCGTCTTCGTCTCGATCCCGTCCAGCAGCTCGGAGAAGGAGTCGGCGAACTTCTGGACGCCCTCGACCTCGAGCACGGAGACGACGTCGTCGTAGTCGATCCCGGCGTCGGCGAGCTCGTCGAGGAGCCCGCGTGCCTCCTCGACGCTCTCGAGCAGCGTGTCGCCCCTGACCTCTCCGTGCTCCTGGAAGGCGAGCACGGTCTCCAACGGGAGCGTGTTCACGGTCTCCGGGCCGATCAGCTCCTCGACGTAGAGGACGTCGCTGTACGCCGGGTTCTTCGTCGAGGTCGACGCCCACAGGCAGCGCTGGGGACGGGCCCCCTTCTCGGCGAGGAACTCCCACCGCTCGCCCGCGAACACCGTGCGCCAGTGCGCGTACGCGAGCTTCGCGTTCGCGACGGCGAGACGCCCCGCGAGGTCGTCGTGGCCGAGCACATCGAGGCGGGCGTCGGTCTCGGTGTCGACCCGCGAGACGAAGAAGCTCGCGACGGACGAGACGGCCGCCGGGTCACCGCCGGCCGCAACGAGACGCTCGACGCCGCGCACGTACGTCTCGGCGACCGCCGCGTAGCGCTCGAGCGAGAAGATCAGCGTGACGTTGATCGACCGGCCCTTGGCGATGCAGTCCTCGACCGCGCCGAGCCCGATCTCGGTCGCCGGGATCTTCACGTAGAGGTTCGGGCGCTCGACCTCCGCGTGCAGCCGCATCGCCTGGGCGTACGTCGCCTCGCGGTCGTACGCGAGCGACGGGTCGACCTCGAGCGAGACCCACCCGTCGACGCCGCCCGTCCGCTCCCACACGGGGTGCAGCACGTCGCAGGCGCCGCGGATGTCCTCGCGGGCGAGCGCGAAGAAGAGCGCCACGGGATCGTCGACCGAGCCCAAGAGCTCGCGCAGCTGCGCGTCGTAGAGCTCACCCTCCGCGAGCGCCTTCTGGAAGATCGTCGGGTTCGAGGTGACGCCGGTGACCGCGTCGTGGGCGACGAGGCGGGCCAGCTCGCCCGAGGCGAGCAGCTCCCTCGACAGCGTGTCGATCCACACGCTGACGCCGCGCTCGCTCAGCCGGTGCAGGCGGGTTCCAGCCATCGCTCCTCCGCGCCGCTCACCCTACCCGCACGAGCACACCCTGCGCTGCCGCGGCGACCGCAGCCGCGGTGAGGCCGAGCTCTTCGAAGACGCGCTCGGCGGGCGCCGACGCGCCGAAGCGGTCGATCCCGACCGCGACCCCGTGCCGGCCGATCCACCGCTCCCAGCCGAGGGTGACCCCGGCCTCGACGGACACCCGCGCCTCCACGGCCGGAGGCAGGACGTCGTCCTTGTACTCGTCGGGCTGCGCCTCGAAGAGCTCCCAGCACGGCATCGAGACGACCCTCGCGTTGGCGTCGAGCTCCCGCGCGGCGTCGAGCGCCACGTGCACCTCCGACCCCGTTGCGATCAGGATCACCTCCGGCTCACCGCTCCCCGCCTGCCACAGCGTGTACGCCCCCCGGAGGGCGCCGTCCGCCGGTGCCGTCGCGTCCCGGTCGAGCGTCGGCACCTTCTGTCGCGTGAGCGCGAGCGCGACGGGCCCGTCGCCCCGCTCGAGCGCGATCCGCCAGGCGATGGAGGTCTCGTTCGCGTCGGCGGGGCGCACGTACCAGAGGTTCGGGATCGTGCGGAGCGCCATGTGGTGCTCCACGGGCTGGTGCGTCGGGCCGTCCTCACCGACGCCCACCGAGTCGTGCGTCCAGACCCAGGCGACGGGAAGGCCCATCAGGGCGGAGAGCCGGACGGACGGCCGCATGTAGTCCGAGAAGACGAGGAACGTGGACCCGTACGGACGGACCATCGACGGTTCGAGCGCGATCCCGTTGACGATCGCCCCCATCGCGTGCTCGCGGATCCCGAACGCGATGTTCCGGCCGGCGTGGGTCGCGGCGAAGACCCCGCCGCCCTCGAACTCCGTCTTCGTGGACTCCGCAAGGTCGGCCGAGCCGCCGATCATCGTCGGCGTGTAGGGCTGCAGCGCCTGCATCACCCGCCGGCCGGCGTCGCGCGTCGCCATGCCCGCGTCGGACGAGAACGTCGGCAGCGCCTCCCGCCACCCGTCGCGCGGCGTCCCCGCGAGATCGAGCTCGCGCTCGCGGGCGAGCTCCGGGTACGCCTCCGCCCAGGCCGCCAGCCGGTCCTCCCAGGAGCGCTGCGCCGCGGCGCCGCGCTCCCGGACGACGGCCATGTGCTCGCGCACGGCGTCCGGGACGGCGAACGTCGCTTCGGGGTCGAGGCCCATCGCCTCCTTCGCGGCCGCCACCTCCGCCTCGCCGAGCGGCGCGCCGTGGGCCTTCGACGTGTCGACGGCGTGCGGCGCGGGATGGGCGATGTGACTGCGCACGACCACGAGGGACGGCCGTCGCGTCTCCGTGCGCGCCTCGTCGAGCGCGGCCCGCAGCGCGTCGAGGTCCTCCACGTCCTCGACGTGGGCGACGTGCCAGCCGTAGGCGGCGAATCGGGCGCCCACGTCCTCCGTGTCGAACGAGATCGCCGTCGACCCGTCGATCGTGATCCGGTTGCGGTCGTACACGTAGACGAGCCGGCCGAGCCCGAGGTGCCCGGCGATCGAGGCCGCCTCGTGGGACACGCCCTCCATCAGATCGCCGTCCGAGCAGATCGCGTACACCCACGAGTCGGCGATCTCGTTCCGCGGCCGGTCGTAGCGCTCGGCCAGGTAGCGCAGGGCGATCGCGAGCCCGACGCCGTTGGCGAACCCCTGCCCGAGCGGCCCCGTCGTCGTCTCGACGCCCGGGGTGTGCCCGAGCTCCGGGTGCCCGGGCGTGCGCGACCCCCACTGGCGGAACTGCTGCAGGTCGTCGATCCCGAGCTCGTAGCCCGAGAGGTGGAGGGCGGCGTACTGGAGCATGCACGCGTGGCCGGCCGAGAGGATGAAGCGGTCGCGCGCGGGCCACGCCGGGTCGGCCGGGTTGTGGCGCATCACGTCGCGGTACAGCAGGTAGGCGACCGGTGCGAGCGCCATCGCGGTGCCGGGGTGCCCGGCGTTCGCGCGCTGCACGGCATCCATCGCGAGCGCGCGGATCGTGTCGATCGTGAGCCGGACGGGATCGCGGGCGGGCACGCCGCGAGCATAGTCGGCCGTGACGTCGGGCCCGCCGGTGGACGGTCGACGGTGGCGCCCGCAAGCCCGGACAGCGGTGCGCGGGTGCGACGGGCCTGCAGGGGGCGCTGCCGCGACGGGGCGGACAGGCCCCCGCCGGCCTGCGCCGTCCGCGATGCTTCCGGGATGGCCGTGCTGATCGCATCCGGTCTCGGTGTCGAGATCGCGGGCGCACCGCTCTTCGACGGGGTGTCGTTCACGCTGCGCCGACGGGACCGGCTCGCGCTCGCCGGGTCGAACGGGGCGGGGAAGACGACGCTGCTCCGGACGATCTCGGGAATGATCGAGTTCTACGACGGAGACATCATCGACGGCGACGTCAAGGTGGACGGCGCGTCGGTCAAGGGGGCCGACGCGACCGCGATCATGAAGAAGCACCGGGTGACCTACGTGATGGAGGA
>NZ_DBNHWK010000054.1:0-18695 GCF_057140465.1 Gaiella sp. | reverse complement strand
CAACCCGCGACGACGACGGCGCGGTCCGGCTCGGCCGCACGACGATCGCGCGTCCGGACGGGACCGCGACCTACCAGCTGGCGAGCGTCGTCGACGATCTCGACCTCGGCATCACGCACGTCATCCGCGGCTCCGACCACCGGCCGAACCTCGGCGTTCAGCAGGAGATCGCCCGGGCGCTCGGCGGCGAGCTCCCGGAGGTGATCCACCACGGGCTGCTGCTCGGGGCCGACGGCAAGAAGCTCTCCAAGCGGCACGGGCACACGGCCGTCGCGGAGCTTCGTGCCGACGGGATCCCGTCCGCGGCGGTGCGGGCGTACCTGGAGGAGCTGGGGCTGCCGACGCACGACGTGCAACTCGACGCGAGCCGCCTGCGGCGCTTCGCAATCGACGCGATCGCCGCGATGAGCGACGAGGAGCTCGCCACCGCCGCCGATGCCCCGGTCTCGCTCGCGCCGGCGCTCCGTGGGGCCCGTGACCTCGTCGAGGCGCGGTCGTTCGCGGAGCAGATCCTCGATCCGGCACCGTCCGCCCTCGATGCGGCAGCGCACCCGACGCTGGAGCGGTTCGCCGAGCTCCGCGCCGGCTTCGCCGATCCGCTGACCGAGGCGGACGCACGGTCGATCGTCCGGGAGCTGAAGGCCGTCGGCGGTGACCTCCGCGCGCTCCGCCTCGCCCTCACCGGCCACCACCGCGGCCCGGAGCTGTGGACGGTGGTCGCGGCGCTCCCCGCGCCGGAAGCCGAGCGACGCATCGTCGTCGCGGGCCGCGGCTAGGTTGTCGCGATGACGATGCCCGGCGAGCCCGACGCCGATCCGGCCTGGCGCGACGGCGGCCTGTCGACCCGCGCGGTGCACGCCGGGGAGCGCTCCGACCCGACGACCAACGCGCACCAGACGCCGATCTTCCAGACGGCGACCTTCAGCTTCCCCACGGCGGCGGCAAAGGAGGAGGCCGTCGACCGCGCGCTGGAGTGGGAGCCCGGCCGGTTCTTCTACAGCCGCACCGGGAACCCCACGACGGCCGCGCTCGAGGAGAAGCTGGCCTCCCTCGAGTCGGCGGCCGACGCGGTCGTCGGTGCCTCGGGCATGGCCGTCGTCGCGGCCTCCCTGTACGCGCACCTGCGCGCCGGCGACCACGTCGTCTGCTCGGACGACCTGTTCGTGATCACGGCCGAGCTGCTCGAGCGCGACCTGCCGCGCCGGGGCATCGAGGTCAGCCGCGTCCCGGTCACCGACCTCGAGGCCGTGCGCGCCGCGCTGCGGCCGACGACCCGGATCGTCCTCACGGAGACGGTCTCGAACCCGCACCTGCGCGTCGCGGACGTGCCCGCCCTCGCCGAGATCGCGAGCGGGCACGGCGCGCTGCTCGTCGTCGACAACACGTTCCTCTCGCCGGCGTGCTACACGCCGCTCGCAGACCGCGCCGACCTCGTGCTCCACGCCGCGACGAAGTACCTCTCCGGGCACGGCGACGTGCTCGCCGGGGTCGTCGCGGGCCGGAAGGACCTGATCGACCCCGTCCGTTGGCAGCTCGACGTGCTCGGAGCGTGCCCGACGCCGATCGCCTCGTGGCTCGTGGCCCGCGGCGTGCGCACGCTCGCGCTCCGCATGCAGGCGCACACGCGGAATGCGACCGCGCTCGCGTCGTGGCTCGAGGAGCGACCGGAGGTGGAGTGGGTGCGGTACCCGCGGCTCGCGTCACATCCCGACCACGCCGTCGCGGAGCGGCTGCTGCGCGGCCGCACCGGCGGGATGCTCGCCTTCCGCCTGCACGGCGGCATCCCCGCGATGGAGGCGTTCGCCGCCCGGCTCCGCCTCTGCTCGATCGCCGTCAGCCTCGGCGAGGTGGACACGCTCGTGTACCCGATGCCGAAGCGCGGCGGCATGTTCCGCGTCTCGGTCGGGATCGAGGACGTGGAGGACGTGATCGCCGACGTCGAGCGGGCGCTGGCGACCCTGCCGGCGTAGGGCGAGCCTCGCGCGCGCGAGGCGCCGAGCCCTCCGCGGATACGATCGACGGGTGCGCCTCTACGACACGCTCACGCGGCAGCCGATCGAGCTGCCGCCGCCTCCCGAGCCGATCGGGATCTACGTGTGCGGGCCCACCGTCTACCAGCGCGCGCACATCGGCAACGCACGCCCGTTCGTCGTGTTCTCGTGGCTCGCCCGCTGGCTGCGGGAGCAGGGGCACGACGTGCGGTTCGTGCACAACATCACGGACGTCAACGACAAGATCTACGAGGCGGCGCCCGGGCGCAGCGCCGGGCTCGCCCGGGAGGCGACCGGCTGGTACCTGGAGGACACCGCCGGGTTCGGGCTCGGGATGCCCGACGCGCAGCCGCTCGCCACGGAGACGATCGGCGAGATCGTCTCCCTGATCGAGGAGCTGGCCGCGCAGGGGCACGCGTACGCGGTCGACGGCGACGTGTACTTCCGGGTCGGCTCGTTCGACTCGTACGGCGCGCTCTCCGGGCAGCGCCCGGACCAGGTGGAGGAGCAGGAGCCGAACCCGCGCAAGGAGGACGCCCGCGACTTCGCCCTCTGGAAGGCGACGAAGGAGGGCGAGGACACGTCCTGGGACTCGCCGTGGGGGCGGGGACGACCCGGCTGGCACATCGAGTGCTCGGCGATGGCCGAGCAGGAGCTCGGCGCCGAGTTCTGGATCCACGGCGGCGGTCTCGACCTCGTCTTCCCGCACCACGAGAACGAGCGGGCGCAGTCGCTGGCCGCCGGCCGCGGCTTCGCGCGGATCTGGATGCACAACGGGATGCTCCGGTTCACCGGCGAGAAGATGTCGAAGTCCCTCGGCAACGTGGCGACGATCCAGGAGGTGCTCCGGGCGTGGGGCGCCGAGACGGCTCTCCTCTTCTTCATGACCGCGCACTGGCGCAAGCCGATCGACTTCTCGGAGCAGACGCTGGCAGCGGCCCAGGCGCAGGCCGAGACCTTCCGCAACTTCTTCCGCGAGGCGTGGGAGGGAGACGACGAGCCGTCACGCGACGAGCTGGCTGGCGTCCTGGACGACGACTTCAACACGCCGGACGCACTCGCGCTGTTCCACGAATGGCGTAGCCGCGGCGACGCGGCGTCGCTCCGCTGGGGCCTCGGGCTGTTCGGCCTGGGAGGGCTCGCCGCCGCCGATACGGCCCCGTCCGAGGTCGTGCAGCTCGCCGGGCGTCGCGCCGAGGCGCGGGCCGCGCGCGACTGGGCGCTCGCGGATCGCCTCCGCGACGAGCTCGCCGCCGCGGGCTGGGAGGTCAGGGACGTCGAGGGCACGCCGCCGTACCGGCTCGTCCGCCGGTGACGCGCGACCTCGTCTACGGCCGCAACGCCGTCCGCGAGGCGCTTCGCGGACGGCGGGAGGTGCTCGAGATCTGGGCGGGGGAGCGGGCGGCGTCGACGCTCGACTGGCTCGCCGAGGGCCCACGTGCACACGTGCGGCGTGAGCGCGAGCTCACCGAGGCGGCCGGCACGTCCGATCACCAGGGCGTCGTCGCCTGGTGCGCGCCGTACCCCTACGGGGACGCCTGGGAGCTCGCCTCAAGCGACCGTCCGCTGCTCTGCTGCCTCGACCAGGTGACCGATCCCCGCAATCTCGGAGCCGTGATCCGGAGCGCGGCAGGCGCCGGGGCGACCGGCGTGATCGTTCCCGAGCACCGCTCCGCGCGCGTCACACCCGCCGTGTGCCGCTCCTCGGCCGGCGCCGTCGAGCACCTCCCGGTGGCGGTCGTCCCGAACCTCGCCCGCTACCTCGGTGACGTGAAGCGAGGCGACCTCTGGGTCTACGCCGCCGAGACGGGGGCCGAGACCCAGATGTGGGACGCGGATCTCGCGGGCGGGACGGCGCTCGTGCTCGGAGCCGAGGGGAAGGGCGTGCGGCCGCTCGTGCGGCGGACGTGCGACGCGGGCGTCGCGATCCCGCTCGCGCCCGGTGTCGACTCCCTCAACGTCTCGGTGGCCGCGGCCGTCCTCCTCTACGAGGCGCGGCGACAGCGGGAGCGAGATCGGCCCCGTCACCCGGAGGCCTGACGCACTCGGCGGATCGCCCGCCGCCGCCGCGCGCGCTACCGTCACGCCAATCGTGACCGATCCGACGCTGTACCTGTTCGACGGGTCGAACCTGTTCCACGCCGGCGACTACGCCGACCGCGAGGAGCTCGTCGATCGGCTCGCGAGCTTCGTCGCCCTCCGGGGCGCCCGCGGGGTGGTCGTGTTCGACGGCACGGGGACGGATCGCTCGATCGGATCGCTCGACGTCCGCTTCGCCCCGCACGCGGACGACCTCCTGGAGCGCCTCGCCGCCGAGCACCGCCAGCGCGACGCCGTCCTCGTCGTCACCTCCGATGCTGCGGTCCGGGGGACGGCCGGGCAGGAGGTCCGCAAGCAGGGATCGCGCGCGTTCCTCGGCGAGCTCCGTGGGGTGGAGCACCGGGAGGGGGAGGCGAGCCGCGTCCGCGACCGACTCGACCCCGAGACGCGAGCGGCGCTCGAGCGCCTGCGGCGCGGTGAGTGACCGCTCCGGACGCGCGTTCACCGGCCGCTAGCGGCCGGTGAAGAAGTCCTTCGAACTCTGCGGGAGGTAGAGCAGGGCGATCGTCCCGAGCGTCACGACGGCCGTCGCGATGCCGGGGCCCGCCGCGTATCCGGGCCCGGCGAAGGCGTAGACGACCGCGACCACGAACGTGATCGCGGCGAGCCCCGCCAGCACCGCGCGGCCGACGCGGTGACCGCGCCCGAGCATCACGGTGGCGAGGCCGACCACCGCGCCGAGGACGAGGATCCCGACCCCGAACGGGTCGCTCACCTGGTCGGCCGCGGCGACGCCGATCACGCCGAACACGAGCAGGCTCGCCGCGATCACGTAGCCGACGACGGTCGCGAGGAAGACGGGGAACGGCGCGGATTCATCGGTGCTCACACGGGCCTCCACGGCTGGGTGCGGGACGGGCGCCATCTTCGCACACGGGGCGCATGCTCCGCATCGGAACGCGAAGTGGGCGGTGCGAGAGCCGACACGAACATGTGTTCCTATCAGAATGGAATTTGCGCAAAGGGGTTGTATTGCCTGCGTAAGGATGCTAGGTTCTCCCTCAAGTTCAGGCTGAGAGTTTGGCGGGAGCCTGGAGAATCCAGCTCAGAAATCACTCAATTTCCAGGGAGAATTCATGGCGACTCGGACTGCGGCAGCGACGAAGTCACCGCAAAAGGCTCAACGAGAACTCGAGGATCTGCAGCTCGTGCTCAAGGCGCGCAACGGGAGCCAGGTGGCCGTCGATGCGTTGATGAAGCGCTACCACGGGTTCGTGCGCCTCAAGGCGAGCTCGTACTTCCTGGCCGGTGGCGACGCCGACGACCTCGTCCAGGAGGGGATGATCGGCCTCTACAAGGCGATCCGCGACTTCCGCTCGGACAAGGAGACGTCGTTCCGCAGCTTCGCCGAGCTGTGCGTGACGCGCCAGATCATCACCGCGATCAAGACGGCGACCCGCTTCAAGCACAGCCCGCTCAACACGTACGTGTCGTTCAGTCACACCCCGGCGGGTCAGGACTCGGACGGCGAGTGCACGCTGGGCGACGCGCTTCCCGGTCCCTCGGTCGACGATCCGTCCGTCGTCGTGATCTCGACGGAGGAGCTGGAGTCGCTCGTGTTCTGCCTCGGCACCGGGCTCTCCGGGCTCGAGTCCGACGCCCTCCGCCTCTACCTCGACGGCCACTCGTACGAGTCGATGGCCGACGAGCTCGGCTGCGACACGAAGACCGTCGACAACGCGCTGCAGCGCGTCAAGCGGAAGATCCTCGCGCACCAGGCCGAGCGCGCAGTCCCCGCCTAGCGGCGAGCGGCCGGCCGCGGCGACAGACGTGAACGCAGTGGGGGCCGGGACGTGCCCGGCCCCCACTGCGTGATCGCGTCTGCCCCGATGTCGCTACTTGACGGTCAGGATCCCCCACATCCCGGCCTTCTCGTGGCCGCGAACCGTGCACACGTAGCGGTACTTGCCCTTCTTGAGCGTCGCCCGCACCGTCGAGGTCTTGCCCTTTCGCACGACCTTGCCTTTGGCGATGAGCTTGCTCTTCGCGCCCGCACCGGCGCGGATCGCGACGTTGTGCGGCACGTTGGAGAGGTTCTTCATGGCGATCGTGACGACGCCCGCCTTCGCGACGAGCCGCTTCTTCGAGAACAGCAGCTTGTTCTTCGCACCGCCGGTGATCTTCAGGAGCGTCTTCGCCTGGGCCGTGGAGCCTCCCGCTGCGGTGGTCAGCTGCCCCGTGAACTTGACGGAGAACGTGCCCGCCCCGCGGTCGTAGACGCCGGTCAGCTTCAAGCTCCCGCTCGCGTTCGCGAGCGAGCCGGTGCCACCGGTCACGTTCGCCCGGCCGACGATGCTGAAGATCTTGCCCGCCTCGTCGCCGCAGCCCTGTGTGCCGGGGACGACCTGGAAGCGGAGGGTGGCCGAGCCGTTGGCGGCGGTCATCGTCCCGCTTCCCGTCCACGGGACGCACGGCTGCTTGGTGGCGTCGCCCTTCCCCGTGCCCGAGACGGTGCTCTGGCCGAGTGGGGCCGTCGCCGTCCCGCTGCCGTTGGCGGAGATGTCCGCGACGTCGTCGGTGATCTTGACGGTCGCCTTACCGGAGTAGGACGCCGTGAACGGGACGGTGGCCGTCCCGCCCGTCGTTCCCGCGGCGGCGATTCCCGACGCGACCAGCGCGACCGAGAGTACCGTCGCGGCGAGAACGAATGCCGCGATTCGCTGTCCTGTCATGCGTGACTCCTCTGAGTGTCGGATGGCGCTCCGCACGCCACGCCTGCTCACCTCCCGGGAACGTGGGTGCCCGTGCGGGCATGTCTTCGCTCAGGCTCGCAGCCCGTCCGGTCGGTGTCATCCGTGTGAGCGGCCGAACGAGTCCGCGGGAAACCCGCAGCCCACTCCGTCGGATGCCCCGATGTCCGGCATTTCAGGTGCGCCAGGCGGGCTCGAAGGGCCTGTCGGGCCCGAGCGACCGGTGGTGGCCGATGGGTCGGCGGAGGAGAGGCGGTCTCGGCGCAACCCGGCCGGCGACACCGCGGCCGACGCCTGGCCGAAGTGACGCGCGGAGCGAGGCTGTGTACTCTGTCGCGCGATGCCACGCTACCTCGTCGAGCGAACCTACACGGTGGACATCGACACGCTGCCGACCGTCGCCACGCGGTCGAAGGCGCTCGGCCACTACCACTACCCGGAGATCGTCTGGGAGCACAGCCACGTCGTCCTCGACCGCAACGGCACGCCGAAGTCGTTCTGCATCTACGACGCGCCGAACGAGGAGATGGTCGTCGAGCACTCGAAGCAGCTCGGCGATCACTTCGTGGAGACGATCTACGAGATCGCCGGCGACGTCACACCCGACGACTTCCCGCTGACGGACGACCCGCTCTAGTCGGGCTCGCCGGGGCGCAGGCGTCTGGCGTCCGGTATCTGGAAGAGGGCCTGCAGGTGCACGGCCTGTCGCATCCTGATCTGGCGGCGCCGATCGGCGTCGTCCTCGGGAACGAGCTCGAGCGCCTCGCCGTACAGCCTCACCGACCGCTCCTTCGCCCAGCCTCTGCCCGCCTGTTCCGCGGCCGCGAGGAGGTGCTCGACCGCCCGCTCCGACTCGCCGGCCTCGCGCCAGTGGTGCGCCAGGGCCTCGTGCGACTGGCCGGCGTCGGTCGCGGTCTCGAGGAAGCGCGCGACAGCGGCGTGCCGCGAGCGCCGGGCCGTCCGCGGGAGCGTCCCGTACGCGACGTCGTGGATCAACCCGTGCTTGAAGCCGAACTGCTGGTCGCCCTTGATCCGCGACACGGCCTCCCGCTGGATCAGGTCGCGCGCCTCGAGCGCACCGAGCAGTGCCGAGAGGTCGTCACGTGGCGCGATCTCCGCGAGCGCGCCGCGCCAGAACACCCGACCGACGGCCGAGGCGTCGACGAGGACGCTGCGCTCGTCGGGAGGGAGTGAGTCGAGCCTGGCCGCGATGATCGCCTTGACGCTCGTCGGAAGCACGCCGACATCGGCGGTGGACTTCTCCGTGAGGGAGACCGAGAGCTCCTCGATGAACAGCGGGTTGCCCTCGCCGGTCCCGGCCACGGCGGCGATCTGGTCCTCGACCGAGGCCTCGCCCAGCAGCCGGCGTGCGAGCTCTCTGCTGGCGTCCTCGGTCAGCGGCTCGAGCGGGAGCGCGGTGTAGGCGGGAAGGCCGCCTCCCCACCCGGGGCGCTCCGAGAGCAGCTCGGGCCGGGCGAGCGCGAGGAACAGCACCGGGGCCTCGCGCACGCGTGCCCCGAACGTCTCGAGCAGGTCGAGGAGGCTCTCGTCGGCCCAGTGGATGTCCTCGTAGAGCAGCAGCGTCGGGCCCGCGAGCGCGAGCGACTCGACGACGACGCGCGCCGAGAAGAACAGCTGCTCCCGGTCGGCGACGTCGTCGTCCCCCTCGATCCCGAGGAGGACGGCCAGGTGCGGCGCGTGCTCCTCCGCCGCTGCCTGACCTGCGAGTCCGGCGATCGAGTCGGTCAGCTTCTCGCGTGCCTCCCCCGGGTGGTCGCTGTCGAACATGCCGGCGACCTGCTTCAGCTGCTGACCGAACGCGCTGTACGGGCTGCTGGCGCCGTACGGCGTCGACCGCCCCCGGATGACGCGGTGCCCCTGGCCTCCGACGAGCTGCGCCAGCTCGAGGGCGATGCGCGACTTGCCGATCCCGGACGGCCCGAACACCGTCACGAAGTGCGCCCGGCCCTCGTCGACGACGCGCTCCCAGATCCCGCTGAGCACGGAGAGCTCGCGGTCGCGCCCGATCATCGGTGCGCCGCCGACGGGGCGCTCGCCGACGGCGGACGTGGCCCGCAGCGCGAGCCATGCCCGGACCGGCGCGTCCTTGCCCTTCGCGACGACCGGCGGCGCGGGTCGGTACTCGATCGAGCCGCGCGTGCCCGCGTACGTCTCCTCCCCGACGATGACCGCCCCCACCGGTGCTGCGGTCTGGAGCCGGGCGGCGGTGTTCACGACGTCGCCGGCCACCAGCGCCTCGCCGTGCTCGGGGCGCGCCTCGAGCTCGACGATCGCCTCGCCGGTGTTCACGGCGATGCGGAGCTGGATGCCGTCCGCCTCCGCCCAGTCGCGGACGGCGAACGCCGCGCGCACGGCGCGCTCGGCGTCGTCGCCGTACGCGGTGGGAGCGCCGAAGACGCCCATCACGGCGTCGCCGATGAACTTCTCGACCCGTCCGCCGAAGCCCTCGAGCTCGCTCCGGACGCGCTCGTAGTAGGGCAGCAGGAAGTCCCGGACGTCCTCCGGGTCGAGCTTCTCGGATCGGGACGTGAAGCCGACGAGGTCGACGAACAGGATCGAGACGACCCGGCGCTCCTCTCCCGCGCGAACCGGCTCCGCCAGCGCGTCCCCGCAGGCGTTGCAGAACTTGGCCCCCTCGGGGTTCTCCTGTGCGCAGCGGCTGCAGATCGGCACGAGAGTGAAGAGTAGAGCCCAGCAGGCGGCTTCCGGAAGCCGGAGGAGGGACTCGAACCCTCGACCGCTCGCTTACAAGGCGAGTGCTCTACCAGCTGAGCTACTCCGGCGGGATCGCCTGAGTGTAGTGGCGCGACGCGGGAGCGTCGGGAGCGCGGCGCGGCGTCCGACGATGCCCGGACGACCCGTGATCGGCCGCGTCCCGCAGCGTCGGGTTGCGCGCACGTGCCTGGGACGCGAGACTGCCCCGAACCCGGGCGGCGAACGGCGTCCGCGTGCATACTCCCGCGATCGCATGAGCGCGCATCCCACCCCACACGACCGGATCCTCGCCGACCGCGCCCGCTTCGTGTCGGGCGGCGTCGCGACCCCCCGGCTCGTCGTCCACCATGCCGAGGGGGCGCGCGTCACCGACATCGACGGACGGACGTACCTCGACTTCGCGGGCGGCATCGGTTGCCAGAACACCGGGCATCGCTTCGCGCCCGTCGTCGAGGCCGTCAAGGCCCAGGCGGACGCCTACCTGCACCAGTGCTTCATGGTCGGCGTCTACGAGCCGTACGTCGAGGTCTGCCGCCGGCTCGCCACGCTCTCGCCGTGCCACGGGGACGAGCAGAAGTCGATCCTCGTCAACTCGGGCGCCGAGGCGAACGAGAACGCCGTGAAGATCGCGCGGGCCGCCACCGGGCGTCCCGCCGTCGTGGTCTTCGACAACGCCTTCCACGGGCGCACGCTGCTGACGATGACGATGACCGCGAAGGTGAAGCCCTACCGGGCGGGCTTCGGGCCCTTCGCGCCCGAGGTCTACCGGGCCCCGGCGCCCTACCCGTACCGCGGGGTCACGAGCGACGACGCGATCGCCGGGCTGAAGCGGCTGTTCAAGACCGAGGTCGACCCGGCGACCGTGGCGTGCGTCGTCCTCGAGCCGGTGCAGGGGGAGGGCGGCTTCATGGAGATGCCGCCAGACTACCCGGCCCGGCTGCTCGAGGTCTGTCGCGAGCACGGCATCCTCTACGTCGACGACGAGGTGCAGACCGGGGTCGGCCGCACGGGGAGGATGTGGGCGATCGAGCACTACGACGGCGTCGAACCGGACCTGCTCGTCTCCGGGAAGTCGATCGGCGGCGGGCTGCCCCTGGCAGCGGTCACGGGGCCCGCGGAGCTGATGGACGCCGTCGGCCCGGGCGGCCTCGGGGGCACGTTCGGCGGCAATCCGCTCTCGTGCGCGGCGGCGGTGGCGGTCCTCGACGCCGTCGCCGAACCGTCGTTCCTCGCGGAGGCGGAGGCGCTCGGGGCGAGGATGCGGGCACGCCTCGAGGCCCTGGCGGCGCGCCGCCCGGAGATCGGCGACGTGCGCGGCCTCGGCCCGATGCTTGCGATGGAGCTCGTCGAGCGCTCGCCCGACCGTGCGAAGGCGATCGTCGACGCAGCGTTCGACCGGGGCCTGCTGCTGCTCGCGTGCGGCATCGACGGCAACGTCATCCGCCTGCTCGCGCCGCTCACGATCACGGACGAGGAGCTCGACGCCGGCCTGCGGATCGTGGAGGAGGCCGTTGACGCAACAGGCTGAGGCGGTTCCGGACATCCGGATCCGCGCACTCACGAAGCGTTACGGGGACGTCGTCGCCGTCGACGAGATCGACCTCGACATCGCGCCCGGCGAGTTCTTCACGATGCTGGGTCCGTCGGGCTCGGGCAAGACGACGACGCTGCGCATGATCGCCGGCTTCGAGGTGCCGACCGAGGGCACGATCGAGCTCGCGGGCGACGACGTGTCGCGGCTGCCCCCGTACGACAGGCCGGTCAACACGGTCTTCCAGGACTACGCGCTCTTCCCGCACATGACGGTGCGACACAACGTCGAGTACGGGCTGCGCGTGAAGAAGGTGCGCAAGGCGGCGCGCGCGGAGCGGGCCGACGAGGCGCTGGCCATGGTGCAGCTCGAGGGGTACGGCGACCGCAAGCCGGCGCAGCTCTCCGGAGGGCAGCGGCAGCGCGTCGCGCTCGCGCGCGCGATCGTCAACCGGCCGAAGGTGCTGCTCCTGGACGAGCCGCTCGGCGCACTCGACCTCAAGCTGCGCCAGGAGATGCAGATCGAGCTCAAGCGCATCCAGCAGGAGGTGGGGATCACGTTCGTCTACGTCACGCACGACCAGGAGGAGGCGCTGACGATGAGCGACCGGATCGCCGTGTTCAACAGCGGGCGCATCGAGCAGGTCGGGCCGCCGGCCGCGGTCTACGAGCACCCGCGGAGCGAGTTCATCGCGGGGTTCGTCGGCGTCTCGAACGTGATCGAACGGGACGGCCGCCGCTACACGGTGCGGCCGGAGAAGATCCAGCTGCTCGCGGACGGGTTCGAGCCCGACGCGGGCACACGGGTGGAGGAGGGGATCGTGCGCGACGTCCAGTACGTCGGGGCGGTCACCCGGTACCACGTCACCCTCGACCGAGGCGGCGAGCTCCAGGCGCTGACCCAGAACCTGGAGGAGACGTCGGGCGAGGTGCTGGCGATGAAGGGGCGGCGGGTGCGACTCGCGTGGCGCCGCGAACAGGAAGCAGTGATCGTCGAGAACAAGGAGGAGTTGGGATGAGCGATCGCAGACGGCGGGTCGGCCTGTGGGCCGTGCTCGCCCTGGTGGTGGGTGCGCTCGCGCTCGTCGCCGCAGGGTGCGGGGGTGACGACGAGGGAAGCGGCGCCAGCACCGACATCGAAGGCCTCGGCACGTCGCTCGAGGAGATCCAGTCGCTGGCGCGGGACGAGGGCGAGGTCAACCTCGTGATCTGGCCCGGGTACGCGGTGCTCGTGGACGAGTTCACGGCCGCGACGGGCTGCAAGGTCAACACGAAGGACGGGGCGAGCTCCGACGACATGATCACCCTCATGCAGACCGGCGCCTACGACGGCGGGTCGTTCTCGGGCAACGCGACGGTGCGCATGATGGCGACCGGCGACGTGACGCCCGTGAACACGGAGTTCATCACGAACTTCGACGACATCCAGGAAGGGATCAAGAACCAGGACTACAACTCGCTGGACGGGCAGGCGTACGGCGTGCCGCACGGGCGCGGCCCGAACCTGCTGATGTTCCGCACGGACGTCCTGCCGGAGGACACCGACAGCTGGTCGGTGATCTGGCCCGACGGCTCCGGCCCGTACAACGGGAAGCTGTCGATCTACGACGACTCGATCTTCATCGCGGACGCCGCCGTCTACCTGAAGGCGACGCAGCCCGACCTCGGGATCGAGAACCCGTACCAGCTGAACGAGGAGCAGTTCGACGCGGCGGTTGCGCTCCTCAAGGAGCAGGCGCCGAACGTCGGCGAGTACTGGCCCGGCGACGTCGCCAAGCAGATCCAGTCGTACACGAACGGCGACAGCGTGGTCGGGACGACGTGGCCCTACCAGGTGAACCAGCTGAACCAGGCGGACGTCCCGATCCAGGCGATCAAGCCGAAGGAGGGCACGACGGGCTGGTCGGACACCTGGATGATCTACTCGGGTGCGAAGAACCCGAACTGCATGTACCTCTGGATGGACCACATGGCGTCCCCGGAGGCGCAGGCGACCGTCGCCGAGGCCTTCGGCGAGGCGCCCGTCAACCTCAAGGCGTGCGACCTGACGGAGAACGCGAACCACTGCGACGAGTTCCACGCGGACGACGAGTCGTGGTGGGAGGACGTCTACTACTGGACGACGCCGTCGGAGGACTGCGGCGACGACGACGAGGAGACGGTCTGCAAGACGCAGGCCGACTGGAAGGCGGCGTGGACGGAGATCCGAGGCTAGTCCCGCCGGTCGATCGGGGTCAGTGACCTCCGTCCCGATCGAGGAGCCGCCGCCCCGGAATGGTCCGGGGCGGCGGCTCTCCACGTTCTTCTTCCGGCACCCGGGCGTACGGCTGTGGACGCTCCTCGCGCTGCCGGTGCTGTGGCTCGGCGTCGTCTACCTCGGGTCGCTCCTCGTCCTGCTGTTCTCGGCGTTCTGGACGGCGGACGAGTTCACGGCGAAGCTCGTCCACGAGTTCACGTTCGACAACTTCCGACGGATCATCGAGACGCCGGTCTACCGGGACGTCGCAATCCGGACGGTCAAGATGGCGGCCCTCGTGACGCTCGCGTGCGTGGTGCTCGCGTTTCCGCTCGCCTACTACATGGCGCGCATCGCCTCGACGCGCACGAGGAACCTGCTCGTGGTGGCGGTGCTGATGCCCCTGTGGGGGAGCTACCTGGTGAAGGCGTACGCGTGGCGGACGATCCTCTCGGGGGAGGGTGCGATCAACTGGGCGCTCGGCCCGTTCGGGGTCAGCTTCAACGGGTACTCGAACACCGGCCTCTGGCTCGTGTTCACGTACCTGTGGCTCCCGTTCATGGTGCTGCCGATCTACGCCGGGCTGGAGCGGATCCCCGAGTCGCTGCTCGAGGCGTCGGCCGACCTCGGGGGGCGCTCCGTGCGGACGTTCTTCCGCGTCACGCTGCCGCTCGTGTTCCCGGCGGTCGTGGCCGGCTCGATCTTCACGTTCTCGCTCACGCTCGGTGACTACATCGCGCCGACGCTGATCTCGAGCGACCAGTTCATCGGCACCGTGATCTACCGCGAGTACGGCACGGCGTTGCCGGTCGCGGCCGCGTACGCGATGGTGCCGATCGTCGTCATCGTCGCGTACCTCCTCGTCGCGCGGAAGCTCAAGGCCTTCGAGTCGCTCTGATGGTCGAGTCGCGCCTCACCCGCATCCTGCTCCGGCTCGGGGCCGGGATCACCCTCTTCTTCATGTACTTCCCGTTGATCGTGATCGGGCTCTACGCGTTCAACGAGCAGGTGACGCAGCGCTGGCCGATCGAGGAGTGGAGCACGAAGTGGTTCCCCGTGGCGTTCGAGAACGAGGCCGTGCGCGAGGCGCTCAAGCACTCGATCCTCGCGGGCCTCGGAGCGACGGCGATCGCGCTCGTGCTCGGCACGCTCGCCTCGATGGCGATCTCGCGCTACCGCTTCTTCGGCCGTGACGTCGTGACGTTCGCGGTGATCCTCCCGATCGCCCTGCCGGGCATCGTCACCGGGCTCGCGCTGCAGGCGACGATCAAGGACGTCCTGGGCCCGCTCGGCGTGACGTTCGGCCTCGCGACGATCATCATCGGGCACGCGACCTTCTGCGTCGTGGTCGTCTACAACAACGTGCTGGCACGGCTCCGGCGGACGGCCGGGAACCTCGACGAGGCGTCTGCCGACCTCGGCGCCGACAGCTGGCAGACGTTCCGCTACGTCATGTTCCCGCAGATGCGGACCGCGCTGCTCGCGGGCGGGCTACTCGCCTTCGCGCTCTCGTTCGACGAGATCATCGTCACGATCTTCACCTCGGGCGCGATCCAGACGCTTCCGATCTGGATGTACGCGACCCTCTTCCGGCCGACCGAGCTCCCGATCGTGAACGTCGTCGCCCTGTTCGTGATCCTGATCTCGATCATCCCGGTCTACTTCGCGCAGAAGCTCGCCGGCGCGAGCGGGATCACCGCCGAGCGGCCGGCGAAGGGGTCGGTCGCCGCGTCGGTCGAGGCCGAGCCGTAGGCCCCGCTCAGGGCGCAGCCGTGACGTCGGTGCCGACGGGGCAGGCGACGCCCGTGGCGCCGAGCCCGCAGTAGCCGTTCGGGTTGGCGGCGAGGTACTGCTGGTGGTACCCCTCCGCGTAGTAGAAGGGCCCTGCCTCGGCGATCTCGGTCGTGATCGTCGCGCGATGGCCGGCTGTGCGGAGCGCCGACTGGTACGTGTCGCGTGACGCCTCCGCGGCTTCGCGCTGCGCCCCGGTCTGCCAGTAGATCGCGGAGCGGTACTGGGTGCCGACGTCGTTCCCCTGGCGCATCCCCTGGGTCGGGTCGTGCCCCTCCCAGAAGATCCGGAGCAGCTCGTCGTAGCTCGTGCGCGCCGGGTCGAAGACGGCGAGCACGACCTCGGCGTGCCCCGTGCGGCCGGAGCAGACCTCCTCGTAGGTCGGGTTCGGCGTGAAGCCGCCCGCGTAGCCGACGGCGGTCGTGTGGACGCCCGGGGCCTTCCAGAACAGGCGCTCGGCTCCCCAGAAGCACCCCATCCCGACGACGAGCTGCTCGCAGCCGTCGCGGAAGGGCGGGACGATCGGCGTGCCGAGGACGAGGTGCGGCCCGAGGCCGGGCATCGGCTCGTCGCGGCCGGGCAATGCCTGCTCGGGAGCGACCATCTCGGTCTTCCGGGTGAAGAGGCTCATGCGGGCAAGGATACGAAACGCCACCGACCGGGTCACGATCGTGGCTGAGGCCGCGAACGCGGGCGCGGCTCACGACGGACGGCCGCGGGCCGCCATCACCCGGGAGGGTGGCGGCATCTCCAGGGAGGGCAAAGCCTCCCGCGGCTTGCGTCAGCGCGCGAGCAGCTCGGAGATGAAGACCCGCACGTCGGCACCGGCCGGGTCGATCGCGTGATCCCCGCCGACGCGCACAGCGCGTGCACCCGGAAGCGTCCGCGCGAGAGCCTCGGAGCCTTGCTGAATCGCCTCGGGCGATGCCTCTGCCGTCACCACCAGCGCCGGCACCTCGAGCGCGTCGATGTCGAGGTCGTCCGAGACCCGCTCCTCACCTCGGACCTCGGCGAGCAGCGCTTGCCCATTGGCCGCGAAGACCTCGCGCCACGTCTCTGGCAGCTCCTCCCAGGCGCCGAGGATCTCCCGGAGAGCGGCTTCGCCGACACGCTCGACTCCCTGCGCGCGGGCGATCTCGTCGAGCTTGGAGCAGAGCGCACCGAACCACGTGTCGTAGGCTGCCGAGAGCCCCATCGGCCCGGCCTCCAGCAGGGCAATGCCCAACACCGATTCCGGGTGGCGGAGTGCGAGCTCGAGCGCGATCGTGCCGCCGTAGCTCCGGCCGATCAGAACGGCCGGCACAGCATCGAGCTCCTGCAGCAGCGCGAGGGCGTCGTTCGCGTGCTCGGCGACGCTCGTCACCTCGTACGGCTCGGGCTGCTCGCTCCGCCAGGAGCCGCGCCGGTCATAGACGATCACCCGTCCGAGGTCGGAGAGACGTTGCGCGGCATCCTCCCAGAAGACCGCCGCGCTGCCTGTCCCGTGAATGCCGAGGATCGGTGTTCCCTCCCCGCGCTCCTCGTAGTAGATCCGCGCGCCGTTCACAGCTACATGTGGCATCAGTCACATGCTGCCACGACGCGCGCCGCGGGGCAACGATACGCGGCGGGCAGCTGCTCGAAGCGATACCCCGGGCGAGCAGGTCGTCCGGCTGGTTCATGCACGCCCAGGACTGCTTCGACAGCTCCACAGAAGGGGCTCTCGCGAACGCCCTGATGCCGCGACGGTCTTGGCTGACGAATCAGAAGGGGCTATCGGCTCCCCAGAAGCACCCCATCCCGACGACGAGCTGCTCGGAGCCGTCGGGGAAGGGCGGGACGATCGGCGTGCCGAGCGCGAGATGCGGCCCGAGGCCGGGCATCGGCTCGTCGCGGCCAGGCAACGCCTGCTCGGGAGCGACCATCTCGGTCTTCCGGGTGAAGAGGCTCATGGCTCGTAAGGATACGCCGGGGCGCACGTCGGACCGGGCGGGGATGGCACCGAGACCCGAACGTGGCTGCTGCCCGAGCGTGAGTCGTGCCTTGCCCGTGGCGAGGGACCGGAGCCCGCCCTGAGCGGTGACGAAGACGCCGTCGCGGCGGTCGGCGCCCCGGCGCATCGGGCCTCCCGGATCTCGCCTGGAGCTGCTCCCGGGGCGGCGTTGCGCCCCGCGATGACGGGTGAGAGCCGGCTCGAGACGACGCCCGGGCTCTGCGAGTCTCGGGCGCCGCTCGAGGTGCTCGTCCGCCTAGCTCGCGGCGATCGTGACCGAGAAGCTCTTGCCGAGGGTGTACGCGCTGGGCGGGCCGACGTACTGGAGCTTGAGCGTCGATTTGCCGGCCGTCCGCACACGGAGCGTCAGCGTGTAGCGCCCCGTCGAGCCCGGAGCGGCACCCGCCTTCGGGGGCGTGTAGACCGCGCTCCGCACACTCAGCTTCGCGGCGTTGACGCCGGATACCTCCCAGGCATAGCCGGTGGAGGCGTTGCTCTGGAGCGTGATCTGCACGAGGTCGCCGACCTTCGCCTTGACCGTCTTCCCGTTCGCCTTCGCGCCGAGGGTGATCGTTCCGGCCGATGCGCCCGGAGCAAGGACGAGCGCGACGACCGACGCCAACACCACCAAGATCCTTCTCACGGGGTCTTCCTCCTACCGTCGAGTCCGCACAAGGGCGGCACATTCTGACGATCCCTGTAATCCGTGACAAGTGGCACGGTTCGTGTAAGCGGCCGGGTCCCGGTGCGATGCCCCACGACTCGCTCCCCGTATCGAAGCCCGGCTTGTGCCTCCAGCGCATTCGCGTGCGCAGCGAGCCAGGACATGGAATTGCCGAGCGCCGACAGAGATCGGATGGCGCCGCGGCCACAGAGGTGTCGGCTCCGTGAGGGTGAGTCGTGGTCGTCCGGCAGAGTCCGCCAGGCCACCGGGAGGCCCGCCGAGGCGGGCCTCCCGGTCGTGACGACGTCTAGGCGGTCTGCGGCGCGGATGCCCTCGCGGGCGCGCGCAGTGCGAGGCCGACGGCGAGAACCCAGATCAGCAGGGCGACCTGCGGGAGCCACACCACCGCGAACAGCAGCACGACGGCGGCGACGAAGCCGAGCCACGCCGTCCACGCGGGCAGAGCGCCGGTGCGCAGGGTGGCGAGCGACGAGGCGGCGATCGCCACGGCGGCGGCGAGCATCGCGCCGACGAGGATCATCCCGAAGCCGATCTGCTGGATGAAGCGCGTGAGGTCGCCGTCGGCCGGCGCATCGAGGCTGCCGAAGGCGACGGCCCCGGGGACGGATGCGGCCGCCATCGCGCCGGCGATCATCAGGGCGACCGCGACGGCGCCCGACCCGAACGCGAGCGTCGTCAACGGAGCATCTCCACCTTCGGCGCCGATCAGCCTGCCGCGAAGGCTGACGAAGAAGCCGAGGAGCGTGAACGCAGCGGCGATGAACAGGTAGGCACTGACGATCATCATCACCCGGTGGTTGCTGTCGGTGTAGTACGCCGCGGCCGTGCTTGGGGAGTCGGTGTCGCTCGGAGTGCGCATCACCATCCACGCCGCGACGTACAACACGACGAACAGCACTCCCGTGAACGGGGCAAGACGCGATCCGGGCATCCGGGCTCCTTGTGAAGGGTGTTGGACGATGTC